>JAEHDO010000146.1 GCA_016880375.1 Betaproteobacteria bacterium
CGGGCTGGCCGGGATCATCACCGGCAGGCTGCACAGCGCCACCTCCTCGTTGGAGAGTCCCGCCGTCTCGTTGCCGAACACCAGCGCCACCGCGCCGTGCGCGGCGGCGCCGACGATCTCCGGGGCGGCCGCGCGCGCCCACTGCGGCGGCGGCGCCAGTTCCCGCTGCCGCGTCGTCATCGCCGCGGCGAGCACCGTGCCGGCCAGCGCCTCTTTGAGCGTCGCGCAGACGACGGCACCCTCCAGGACGTCGCGCGCATTCGAGGAACGGGCGCGCCCCACGCCGTCGGCATCGGCGCAGGGATTCACCAGGTAGAGCCGCGTCAGCCCCATGGTTTTCATGGCGCGCGCGGCGGCGCCGATGTTGCCCGGGTGGCTGGTATGGGAGAGGACGATGCGGATGCGGTCGAGTGGGTTGTTCATATACAATGCCGCCTTCTTCGCTGCCGCCTGGCAGCGCGCTCATTCAAACATCGGATAGCCATGCACCCGACACTCAACATCGCCGTCAAGGCCGCGCGACGCGCCGGCGGCATCATCAACCGCGCTTCGCGCGACGTCGAACAGATCAAGGTGAGCGCCAAGCGCGACAAGGATTTCGTCACCGAGGTCGACAAGGCCGCCGAGGAGGCCATCATCGGCGTGCTGCACGAGGCGTATCCGGACCACGCGATTCTAGCAGAGGAGTCCGGCGCCTCTGGCGACTCCGACACCGTCTGGATCATCGATCCGCTCGACGGCACCACCAACTTCATCCACGGCTTCCCGCAGTACGCGGTGTCCATCGCCCAGGCGCACAAGGGCGTGCTGCAGCATGCCGTGGTCTACGACCCGACCAAGAACGAGTTGTTTACCGCCAGCAGGGGCGGCGGCGCCTTCCTCAACGATCGGCGCATCCGCGTCTCGAAGCGCATCAAGCTCAATGAGGTGCTCATCGGCACCGGCTTCCCCTTCCGCTACTTCGAGCACGTCGACGCCTACCTCGGCATCTTCCGCGACATGATGCACAAGACCGCCGGCGTGCGCCGACCCGGCGCCGCGGCGCTCGACCTTGCCTGGGTCGCCGCCGGCCGCATCGACGGCTTCTGGGAACTCGGCCTCTCGCCCTGGGACATGGCGGCCGGCGCGCTGCTCATCACCGAGGCCGGCGGCCTCGTCGGCGATCTCAGCGGCGAGCAGAACTACCTCGAGACCGGCAACATCGTCGGCGGCAACCCGAAGGTCTTCGCCCAGCTCCTGCAGATCATCGCGCCGCACCTGAACGCCAGGCTGAAGGCCTGATCCGCGCATGGACCCGCTGAGCCACGGCCTCCTCGGCGCCGTCGTCGCGAAGAGCGTGCTCGGCCGGCGGCTCGGCCACGCCGGCTGGATGATCGGCGCCGCCGCCGGCATGCTGCCCGACGTCGACTTCTTCCTGCACAGCAGCGCCGACCCGCTGCTCAACATCGAATACCACCGCCAGTTCACGCATTCCCTCGCCGCCATCCCCCTCGGCGGCGCGATCGCCGCCCTGCCGTGGCTGACTTTGCGGAAATTCCGCATCGAATGGCGCGCCGTGCTGACGGCGGGCATCCTCGGCTACGCCACCCACGGCGTGCTCGACGCCTGCACCACCTACGGCACGCACCTCCTGTGGCCCTTCTCGCCCGAGCGCGCCTCGTGGAACCTGATGACCACCATCGGGCCGCTGTTCACCCTGTTCCTGCTGGCCGGTCTTTTCTTCGCCGCGCGGAGAAAATCACGCGCGCCGGCCGTCGCCGCCCTGGCGCTGTGCCTCGCCTACGTCGGAGCGGCGGGCTGGCAGCGCGACCGCGCGGAGCAGGCCCTCGACCGCATCGCCCTATCGCGCGGCCACGCCGTCGACCGGCAGGAAATCTTCCCCACCGTCGGCAACCCGCTCGTCTGGCGCACGCTCTACCGCAGCGGCGACACCCTGC
>JAEHDO010000147.1 GCA_016880375.1 Betaproteobacteria bacterium
CGCGGTCACGCCCCAGCCCTCCTGCGCCACCAGCCAGCCGCCCAGCATCATGCCGACGAGAATCGCCACCGACGTGCCCATCTCGACCATGCCGTTGCCGCCGACGATTTCGGACTCCTTCAGGTGCTGCGGCAGGATGGCGTATTTAACCGGACCGAACAGCGCCGACTGGATGCCGCCGAGGAAGAGGGCGGTGAACAACAGCGGCAGGCTGTGCAGGAAGAAGCCCGCCGCGCCGAGCGCCATGCAGCACAGCTCGATCGCCACCGTGATGCTGATCAGGCGGGATTTCTCGTATTTGTCCGCCAGCTGGCCGGCGGTGGCCGAGAAGAGGAAGAACGGCAGCACGAACAGCGCCTGCGCCAGGTTCTGCAGGATGTCCGTCGACATCGTCGTGTAGCTGGCGGTGGAGTAGGTGAGCAGGATCACCAGCGCCTGCTTGAAGACATTGTCGTTGAGCGCGCCAAGGAACTGCACGCCGAAGAAAGGTGCGAAACGCCTTTCCTTCAAAAGGGCGAACTGGCTGCTCATGTGGATTTCTTTTCGAAGAATCGCCGTGTCTCGAAGACTGACTTTGCAAAACGCCTGCCCTTGAATGACAGGTGGCGCTTGAGGACGAAGTCGAACAGCAGCGGGTTGTGTTTGCGGATTTCGGTCAGCACCGCCACGGCGGACTGCGGGATCAGGCCGAGCTGCACCATATAAGTAACGGAAAACAGCGGCATCACCCCGGGCAGGGGGTAGTCCGAGCCGTTGTGCAGGCGACCGTGCCAGTCCTCGCGCTCGAGCACGGTTTCCAGTGCCGGGCCGGCGCGGTTCAGCTGCGTCATGGCCGAGATGTCGCCGTTCAGTTTCGGGCCGTAGACCGGATCGTCCATCAGGCGGGCGAAGAGCTCGAAGCTGTCGACGTAGGGGCCGCTCTCGCCCTTGTCGATGTCGCGGTCCTGGCCCATCGAACCGCAATGGGCGACCACCGCGCGCACGCCATGGTCCAGCGCCCGGCGCAGCAGCAGCGGATTGCCGAAGTGCTGCGTGTTGCCGCCGTGCACCGCGCGTTCCTCGCCGGCGTGGCTGATCAGCGGCAGGCCGAGTTTTGCCAGCGCTTCGAAAAAGCGGTCGCACAGGGGCGCGGCCGGGTTCATGCCCTGCGCCGCCGGCAGCCATTTGACGGCGCGGGCGCCGTCCGCCGCGGCGCGCTCCAGCGCCTCGACGCAATCCTTGCGGTAGGGGTGGATCGAGGCCACCCACTCGAAGTATTGCGGGTACTGGCGCGCCATGTCCCGCGCGTAGTCGTTCGGTACATGGAACGCGCTGTTGTCGCGGTCGGGCGTACCGTCCTCGCGGTGGTGCCAGTCGAAGGCGAAGAGCATCAGCTTCGCTCCTGGCCGCATGCCCTCCAGCAGGTTGTGCATGCGCTCGATGTAGCTCTGGTCGATCCGGCCGGGCGCGTCGTGGGCGCAGCCGGCGTTGAGGAAGAACAGCCGCTGCGCGTACTGCAACGGATGCACCATCGAATCCAGCGCCGGGTTGAGCCAGATGCCGCTGCCCGAATCGCCGGTGCCGACAAGGTGGGCGTGGCAGTCCCACGCCTGGGCCGGATCGAGCCCGTCCCAGGCAGCCTGCACCAGTTCGTGATCGGCCACTTCGCGCGGAAGCGCCGCCAGGCAAGGGTTTATCAGGCCATGCTCGGGCCAGTAGCGCCAGGTGGCCAGGCCGGTCAGTCCCAGGCCGGCGGTGCCGACGGCGAGCAGGAAGCGGCGGCGGTTCATGCGTTGCTTTCCAGGTAGTCGAGCACGTTGGTCAGTACTTCGCGCAGGAAGTCCTTGTTGATCCAGAAGTAAACCTCCTTGCCTTCCTTGCGGCTCGCCAGCACGCCAGCCTCGCGCAGGAGCTTCAGGTGGTGCGAGACGGCGGAGCGGGAAAGCGTCGAAACTTCGGCGATCTGGCCGACATTGAGTCGTTCGCCGGGCTCGAAGGTCAAGAGGATGCGCTGCCGGTGCTCGTCGCCGAGCGCAGTAAACACCTTGGACATGTGCTTCCAGGCAGGCGGGATGGCGCGGGAGTAATCGGGATACATATCGAAGAATTTAGTTATTTGGTTATATCTTGTCAAGGACAAAATATGCTGCGACGCACCAATCTGCCGATTCAATCGATGTTGTTGATAACTGGCGCATTAGTTGGCCTGCATACGAGCAACCATGCGGTTTTCGGGTTTGACAGATCTTTTATAAGACTATAAAATCCGCCGTCTTTGTAAGCGGCGGACGTATTGCGCAGCGCAAATTTTGCAGCGCGCAAAAATGGCCGCCGACGTGGTGAAGCCGGCATGCTGATGTTCCGGGCGGTTCTTCTGCAAACGGTCGCGACCCTGGTGGTGGCGGCAATCGCGGGGCTGCTGGCAGGAAGGCACGGCGCGGTTTCGGCGGCACTGGGTGGTGCCGCCATCGTTCTGCCCAATTCGCTTTTCGCCCTGCGCCTGTTCGTGGAGAGCCGAAAGCCGGGCGGGGCCTCAGCCGCAGCGTTCTTTGTCGGGGAATTCATGAAAGTCGCCGCAACCCTCGCGTTGCTGGCGGCGGCCGCAAGCCTGTATCGCGATCTGCACTGGCTCGCATTGATCGCCGGTCTGGTGGTGGCCCTTAAAGCGAATCTATTGGCACTTTTGAGCAAAAAGTTCTGAACATGGCTACCGAGCACGCTCCCA
>JAEHDO010000020.1 GCA_016880375.1 Betaproteobacteria bacterium
CGAGGTTCTTGTCGGCGACGACGGAAATGCGGATCGGCCGGCCGGCGCGGCGGGTGATCTCCTCCTGGTTGCGCTGGAGGACAGTGAAGGTGCCGCCGCCGACGGTGCCGATGCCGAGCAGGCCTACGTTGATGGGTTTCATGTGAGATTTTTCCTGAAACAGAAGCCGGGGATGTGCATCCCCTCGCGAAAATAGAACTTGTGCGCCGCCGCGCGCTGCGCGCCGGAGTCGAGGGCCAGCACATCGCAGCCGAGCCGGCGCGCCTTGTCCTCGAGGTGGCCGAGCAGGGCCTTGCCGACGCCGCGCGAACGCCGCGCCGCGTCGGTGACGAGGTCGTCGACATACAACCGCCGGCCCTCGTAGGTGTTCTCGATCAGGCGCCACAGCGCCACGCCCGCCACCGCCTCGCCGTCCGCCGCCACCGACAATCGTCCGCCGTTGGCGAACACCTGCGCCAGCCGACCGGCGTAATCCACCGGCAGCGCCGTGCGCAACTGGCGATGGACAGTCTCGGCGCGTCCGAGCCAGAGCGGCTCGGCGACGCGGCCGCCGTCGTCCGTCACATCGATGATTCGGGGAAAATGCGTCATGTGCCGTGCCGCTTGCGGTAATGCTCGAGGAAGCGCGCGATGCGGCCGATGGCCTCGCGCAGGTCGTCGACATTGGGCAGGAAGACGACGCGGAAATGGTCCGGCGCCGGCCAGTTGAAGCCGCTGCCCTGCACCAGCAGCACTTTCTCCTCGAGCAGCAGCTCGAGGATGAGCTGCTGGTCGTCGGCGATCGGATAGCGCTTCGGATCGAGCCGCGGAAAGAGGTAGAGCGCCGCCTTCGGCTTGACGCAGGTGACGCCGGGAATCTGCGTCAGCAGCTCCCAGGCAAGGTCGCGCTGCTTCGCCAGGCGACCGCCGGGGGCGACGAGGTCGAGGATGCTCTGGTGGCCGCCCAGCGCCGTCTGGATGGCGTACTGGCCCGGCACATTGGAACACAGCCGCATCGAGGCCAGCATGTCGAGGCCCTCGATGTAGTCGCGGGCATGGCGCATCTCGCCGGAGACCACCATCCAGCCGGCGCGGTAGCCGCAGGCGCGGTAGTTCTTCGAGAGGCCGTTGAAAGTGACGAAGAGCACGTCGTCGGCCAGCGAGGCGATCGAGGTATGCGTGGCGCCGTCGTAGAGCACCTTGTCGTAGATCTCGTCGGCGAAGACGATGAGCTGGTGCTGGCGGGCGATCTCGATGATCTCGCGCAGCAGGTCGTCCGGGTACAGCGCGCCGGTCGGATTGTTCGGGTTGATCAGCACGATGGCCCGCGTCGCCGGGCCGATCTTGCCGCGGATGTCGGCGAGGTCGGGCAGCCAGCCGGCGCCCTCGTCGCACAGGTAATGGCGCGGCGTGCCTCCGGTGAGGCTCACCGCCGCCGTCCACAGCGGGTAGTCGGGGGCCGGCACCAGCACCTCGTCGCCGTTGTTGAGCAGGGCCTGCATGGCCATGACGATCAGCTCGGAGACGCCGTTGCCGATGAAGATGTCGTCGATGCCGACGCCGGCGATGGCCTTCTCCTGGCAGTAGTGCATGATCGCCTTGCGCGCGGCGAACAGGCCCTTCGAGTCGGAATAGCCGGAGGCGTCGCGCAAGTTGTGGATGACGTCCACCACGATCTCTTCCGGCGCCTCGAAGCCGAACGGCGCCGGGTTGCCGATGTTCAGCTTGATGATGCGATGGCCCTCCTCCTCCATCTGCCGGGCGCGGGCCAGCACCGGCCCGCGGATGTCGTAGCAGACGTTGGCCAGCTTGGCCGACTTGAGTACCGGTTGCATTACAGCAGCCCATCCTTTCGAAACATGTCCTTGATGCCGCGCACCGCCTGGCGGGTGCGTTCCTCGTTCTCGATCAGCGCGAAGCGCACGTGGTCGTCGCCATAGTCGCCGAATCCCACGCCCGGGCTGACCGCCACCCTGGCATCGGCCAGCAGCTTCTTGGCGAACTCCAGCGAGCCGAGTTTTTCATAGGCCGGCGGAATCTTCGCCCAGATGTACATCGAGGCCTTCGGCACCTCGACCATCC
>JAEHDO010000148.1 GCA_016880375.1 Betaproteobacteria bacterium
CATGGCGTCCATGTTACCGAATGATCATTCGATGGTAAAGCGGGGCAGGGTCGGGGCGTGAGCCTGGGCCCCGCGCTCTGTAACCGACATCACACAAGCCGTCGCCGCGCTTGACGGGAGGGAAGGGGGTCACTAAATTGACCCACCACCCTGGAGCCCCAATGAAGCCCAATTCCCTGTTGTCCCGCCGCGCGGGCCTGGTCCTGCTCGCGATCGCCCTGCTCGTCGCGTTCGGTTTCGTCATCGTGCGCACCGGCCCTTTCGCCTCGACCCGCGTCACCGTGATGAAGGTGGAGGAGGCCAGCGTCGCGCCGGCGCTGTTCGGCATCGGCACGGTGGAGGCGCGCCGCGCCTATCTCATCGGCCCGACCGCCGCCGGCCGCGTGCTGCGCGTGGCGGTCGACGTCGGCGAGGCGGTGAAGGCCGGCCAGCTCCTGGCGGAGATGGACCCGGTGGACCTCGACCAGCGCGTGATGTCGCTCGAGGCCTCGATCGCCCGCGCCGCCAGCGCCGTCGCCGCCGCCGAGGCGCAGCGGCGCGACATGCTGGCCCGCCGCGAAGTGGCGACGCTCAACGCCCGGCGCTACGTCGACCTCGGCGGGCAGAAATTCGTCTCGCCCAGCGTCGTCGAGGCCAAGCAGCAGGAACAGACCTCCGCCGAGGCGGCGCTGGCCGCCGCCGAGGCGAACCTCGCCGCCGCCCGCCAGGACGGGTCGCGCCTGCGCGCCGAGCGCGACGGCATTCGCCAGCAGCGGCAGAACATCCGCCTCGTCGCGCCCGCCGACGGCGTGGTGACGGCGCGCGACGCCGAGCCCGGCTCGACCGTCGTCGCCGGCCAGGCCGTGGTGCGCGTCGTCGATCCGGCCAGCCTGTGGGTGAAGGTGCGCTTCGACCAGGGACGCTCGGCCGGCCTCGCCGTCGGCCTGCCCGCCGAGGTCGTGCTGCGCTCGAATCCGGCGCGGCCGCTGGCCGGCAAGGTGCAGCGCCTGGAGTTGCTCGCCGACAGCGTGACGGAAGAGCGCATCGCCCAGGTGGCGTTCGAGCAGATGCCCGCGGGGATTTCGCTCGGCGAGCTGGCCGAGGTGACGCTGAAGCTGCCGCCGGCCAAGGCCGGCCCGGTGCTGCCCAACGCCGCCATCAAGCAGCGCGGCGAGCAGTCCGGCGTCTGGGCCCTCCGCGACGGCGCGCTGACCTTCGTGCCGGTGCGCCTCGGCAGCGCCGACCTGGAGGGCCGGGTGCAGGTGCTCGAAGGCCTGCAGGCCGGCGACCGGGTGATCGTGCACAGCGAGAACGCGCTCACGCCTGAGAGCCGCATCAGCGTCGTCGAAGCCATCGTCGGAAAAGCGCAGTGATCAGCCTCGCCGGGCGCGACATCCTGCATTCCTGGGGCAAGTTCGTCTTCACCGGCGTCGGCCTCGGCCTGCTCATCGGCGCCACCCTGACCATGGCCGGCGTGTACCGCGGCATGGTGGACGACGCCCGGGTGCTGCTCGCCAACAGCGGCGCCGACATCTGGGTCGTGCAG
>JAEHDO010000149.1 GCA_016880375.1 Betaproteobacteria bacterium
GTGCATCGACGAGCTGGAGGCCGGGCGCAAGCCCTACTGCGTCATGGCCTGCATGATGCGCGTGCTCGACATCGGTCCGATCGACGAGCTCGCCGCCGGCACCTGGAAGACCACCGCGCTGGGGCCGAACGAGAAGCCCGTGCGCCAGGTGAAGAACATGGCTAACCCTGAATTGACCCGGCCATCAATCGTTTTCATCCCGCACAGCAAGGGCAAAACATGACACCCACCCCCCTCAATCCGCCCTCGCGGGGAGAAGCCTGCGTGCTCGCTTCGCTCGTGTATTACGGGGCGCTTCGTGGTTGCCGCAGGATGGATGCCGCCTCCGGCGGCGCGTCGTCCGGCCTTGGGGCGGCCCGGCGGCCGGACTGCGTCCTATGAATCGCGAACTGGCGCAAGCCCTGGCCGAAGACGCCGAAGCGCTCGCGGCGCTGCACGACCGCGAACTGACGCTGGAAACGCTCGCCGCCCTGCGCGAAGTGGGCTTTCCGGCGAATCTCGGCCTGCTGCCGGCCGGCGACCGTTCGCAGGAGGCATGGCGGCTGATGGCAGCCGCACTGGAAGAAACCGACTCCAGAGCACTCGATCTACTGGCAGCCGACTACGCTGCCATCTACCTCACCGGCGCCTACGGCGCCTCGCCCTGTGAATCGGTGTGGACCGACGACGACCATCTCGTCTGCCAGGACGCCATGTTTGCGTTGCGCGCTATCCATGCCGCGGCGGGATTGGCGGCCAAGGACTGGCGGCGACGGCCGGACGACCATCTTGTCCTGCAACTGCTCTACATCGCCCATGCCTTGCGGCGCTCGGACGGAGCGGAGGAACAACGCCGGCTGGCGGCGATGCTGGACGAGCACCTGCTGCGCTGGCTGCCGGATTTTGCCGCCCGTGTCGCCGCGCGCGCCGAGACGCCCTTCTTCGCCGTGCTGGGGAGACTGACTTTTGCCTGGTGCGAACAACTGCGCGACCTGCTCGCGGAAAGCCTGGGCGAGCCTCGGCCGACGCGCGAAGACATCGAGTCCCGCCTTCGGCCGCAGCCGTGCGCCGCGGCGGTGCCGCTCGCCTACATGCCGGGCGCGGCGCCAAGCTGGTAAGCTCTCGCTCCTGAAATGAGGAGCGAGAATTGAAAACCCTGCGCTACGCTTTTTTCCTGCTCGGGACTCTGGCCTGCGCCGCCGCACAGGCCGCGCCGACCATCGAACTTTCCGCCGGCATGCACCGCATCGAGGCCGAGGTGGCGAACAACAATGCCGATCGCGCCACCGGCCTGATGAACCGGCCCTCGATGCCCATGCACCGCGGCATGCTGTTCGTCTTCCCCGAAGCCGCGGTGCAGTGCTTCTGGATGAAGAACACGCTGATTCCCCTGAGCATCGCCTTCCTCGACGATGCCGGGAAGATCGTGCAGATCGCCGACATGCAGCCGCAGTCGCTCGACAACCACTGTTCGGCGAAGCCGGTGCGTTTCGCCCTGGAGATGAACGCCGGCTGGTTCAGGAGCCGGGGGCTCTCGGCGGGCGCGAAGCTCAGCGGCCTCGACAAGGCGCCGCCGGGGCGTTAGCAGCTTATAGAAGTCAGTTCCTGGAGAACGGCGTTTCAGTGCCGCAGCCGGCGGCGTCGTAGCCGGGCAAGGCGCGCACGGCGCGGCGAAATCCGTTTCCCTTCAGCAGGGCAAGCAGCGACTCGAACGCCGGCTGGCGCAGCAGTTCGCGCCGCGTGACGAGAAAATAATCCTCCTTCAGCAGCGGCACGAAGCCCAGGTCAAACTGGCGGGCGGCCGCTTCCACGCCGAGTCCCGCATCGGCGTGGCCGCTGGCGATCATCGCCGCCACGGCGGAATGCGTCAGTTCCACATTGCCGTAGCCGGCGATGGTCCGTGCCGCGATGCCGTTTTCCCGCAGCAGCCAGTCGATCAGCAGACGTGTGCCGGCGCCGCTCTGGCGGTTGAGAAAGCGCACGTTCGGCCGTGTCAGGTCGCGGACGCCGTGCAGCTTCTTCGGATTGCCGGGCGCGACCATGATGCCCTGGGTGCGCTTCGCCAGCCGTATCAATACCTGCTGCCGCGGCCTGAGATAAGGTTTGTATTGCTGCCACAGGGTCGCGCCGACGGCACCCTCCGGGCAATGAAAGCCGGCGATTTCGCAGCGGCCCTCGGCGAAGGAAGCGAGGCTTTCCAGGCTGCCATGGAATTGCAGGTCGACAGTCTGTCCCTGCTTCGCCATGCGTGCGGGCAGCAGCGCCAGCGCCAGATCGTGGCTGGCATGGATGCGCGGAACGGCCCGCGCCGGCGTGGTTGCCTCGGCTAGCTCGCGCGCCATCTGTTCGGCAGCGGCGGCAAGATGGGGGGCGAGCATTTCGCGGATCTGCATGTCGAGAACAAGCAGGCGGCTGGCGAACGGCGTCAGACGGGTGCCCAGGCCGCGTGCCGGAATCAGCAGCGGGTGGCTGAAATTTGCCTCCCAGCGCGCCAGCATGCCCCAGGCGTTACGGTAGGAGATGCCGGCCTCGCGCGCCGCCGAGGCGATGGAGCCGGTCCGCCGGATGCGTTCGAGCAGGCCGAGCAGCCGGGCCTCCTCCGGTTGCATCGGATTGCCGCCGAAGACCCAGCTGCAGGCCAGCGACAGCCCTTTTATGCTGCCTGACGACATATTTGTGTCTCCAACAATATTGCCTATTGTAATGGACGACTGATACCGATTCATATGCAGATGAATGCATATTAGAGGAGACTACCTTATGCGACGTACGACCCTTTGGCGCGGCCTGCTGCTCGGCGCCCTGATCGCCGCGATGCAACCGGCGCTGGCGCGCGACCTCCGCTTGTCCACCACCACCAGCACGGAGAACTCCGGGTTGCTCAAGGCGCTCCTGCCGGCGTTCGAGGCGAAGCATGGGGTCAAGGTGCATGTCATTTCAGTCGGCACCGGCAAGGCGCTTGAACTGGGCAAAAACGGCGACGTCGATGTCGTGCTGGTGCATGCCCGCGCCGCCGAGGACAAGTTCGTCGCCGACGGCCACGGGGTGTACCGACGCGACGTCATGTACAACGATTTCATCCTGGTCGGCGCGAATGAGGATCCGCTTGGACTGCGCGGCACGCGCGATGTCATTGCCGCCTTCCGCAAGCTGGGCGAGGGGCGCGCGAAATTCATCTCGCGCGGCGACAACTCCGGCACGGACCAGATGGAGAAGGCCTACTGGAAGGAGGCGGGCGTTGCGCCGAAGGGTACCTGGTTCGTTTCGGCCGGCCTCGGCATGGGCGAGGTGCTGACCATGGCCGGCGAGATGAAGGCCTACACGCTGAGCGACCGCGCCACCTTCGGCGCCTACCGCGCCAAGACCGGGCTGGAGATCCTCGTGCAGGGCGATGCAAAGATGTTCAACCCCTATGGCATCATCGCCGTCAGCCCGAAGAAGTATCCGGACATCAACCACGACGGCGCCTTGAAGCTGATCGAATGGATTACCTCGCCGGAAGGGCAGGGGCTCATCGCCGGCTTCAGGGTGAACGGCGAGCAGCTGTTTTTCCCCTCCTACGGGAAATAGGCAACAAAAAACCGCAGCAACGGTTTCCCGGTGCTGCGGCTTCTTTCAGCGCGCTATCAGCCGGCGAAATTCTTCGCCGCGAAATCCCAGTTGACCAGGCTGGCGAGGAAGGTCTCGACGAACTTGGCGCGGGCGTTGCGATAGTCGATGTAGTAGGCGTGTTCCCAGACGTCGATGGTGAGCAGGGCCTTGTCGGCGCCGGTGAGCGGCGTGCCGGCGTTGCCGGTGTTCGCGATGTCCACCGAGCCGTCCGGTTTCTTCACCAGCCAGGTCCAGCCGGAGCCGAAGTTGCCGATGGCGGAAGCCTGGAAGGCCTTCTTGAACTCGTCGAAGGAGCCCCACTTCCTGTTGATGGCGTCGGCCAGGGCGCCGCTCGGTGCGCCGCCGCCGCCAGGCTTCATGCTGCTCCAGAAGAAGGTGTGGTTCCACACCTGGGCGGCGTTGTTGAAGAGGCCGCCGGAAGCCTTCCTGACGATGTCTTCCAGGCCGGCGTTTTCGAACTCGGTGCCCTTGATCAGGTTGTTGAGGTTGGTCACGTAGGCCTGGTGGTGCTTGCCGTAGTGGTAGTCGAAGGTGTCCTTCGAAATATGTGGGGCGAGCGCATCCATTGCGTAGGGCAGCGGCGGGAGGGTGTGTTCCATTTGTTTTCTCCGGATTGGGGCAGGGTTGGGATACTTGACCATTTTAGTCGGAATAAATTCATTTGGCAATATTCACTTGTTCAACGGTCTTTGAGTCGGGTCACCTGCGCCTCGGCTGCGCCGCTGCCGAAAGTCAGATGCAGGGACTCGGCGACGGCGAGCTTTGACGCGTCGCGGACGATGCTGCCGTCGGTCTTGCGCACCAGGCTGTAGCCGCGCTGGAGCACGGCCTGCGGGCTGAGATGATCGAGACTGGCGGCGAGTTGCGCCACCCGGCCTGCCTGTCGGGAGAGTCCGGTCGATGCCGATGTGCGAAGCCGCATGGCGAGTTCATCCAGGTCGCGACGTGCATGGCGCAGATCCGGGCGGCAAAGCGCGAATCGGGCCTGCAGGCGCTGCAGGTCTGAAAAGCGGGAACCGATGCGCTGACGCAGACCAGTTCCAAGGCGGGTGGCGAGGTGTGCCGTCTCGGCTCGCAAGCGTCCCAGGCGCTCGCCGGGATGGACCAGGCGCCGACCCAGGAGGTCGATGCGCTGCATGCGTTCCTGCAGGCGGCGGCGCATTTCCGTGGGCATGGCGGTGGCGAGACGACGCAACTCGCCTTGTGCCTCGACATAGCCGGCGCTGGCCAGTTCCGCGGCGGCGGTGGGGGTGGCCGCACGGCAGTCGGCAACGAGATCGGCGATGGTGGTATCGGTCTCATGGCCGATGCCGGTGACGACCGGAATCGTGCAGGCGTCGATGGCGCGGGCCACGACCTCTTCATTGAATGCCCACAGATCCTCGATGCTGCCGCCGCCGCGAGCGACGAGGACAACATCGCATTCGTCGCGGCTGGCCGCATTACGCATGGCCCCGGCGATATTGGCGGCGGCTTCTTCGCCTTGGACCGGCGTCGGGTAGATCACCACCGGCAGATGCGGTGCGCGCCGCGCCAGTGCGGCCAGAATGTCGCGCAGGGCGGCCGCCTGCAGCGAAGTGACGATACCGATGCGGCGCGGAAAGCGCGGCAGCGGCAGCCTGCGCTCCGGGGCGAAGAGCCCTTCGTGCTCGAGCTTGGTGCGCAGGCGGGCGAAGGCCTCGAAGAGCGCGCCGATGCCGGCATGGCGCAAGGCTTCGACATTGAGTTGGAAACCGCCGCGGGCCTCGTAAAGCGTGACGAGGGCGCGCGCCTCTACGCGCAGGCCGTCCTGGAGCCGGAACGGCAGCAGCTGGGCGCGGCCGCGGAACATGACGCAGTCGACCTGGGCGCCTTCGTCCTTCAGGGCGAAGTAGAGATGGCCGGATGCGGGGCGGCGCAAGTTGGATATTTCGCCGCTGACCCACAGCAGCGGAAAGCGGCTTTCCAGCGCTTGGCGAGCAAGGCGGTTGAGCGTTGAAACGCTGAGGATTTCCTCGCCGGAAATGGCCAGAAGGGCGGATTCTGCAGACATCGGAGGATTCTAGCTGAAGGTTTCTGTTGCCTTGGTTATGCGGCTGCAAGAGTTGAATCCGCGCTCTCTGATGTTTGATCTTAACTGATTGAATATGAATGATAAAAAATCGAGCTTCATTTTGCATCGAAGTAAGAAAAAGTCTTACAGGAAGCCGACTTACTCAAAACACCCACGCATAACTCACACACTTATCCACAAGTTTTGTGGATAAAGGAAATGAAGTGTCAGTGCAGGCTGTCGCCGGTTTGGATTTGTCGGCATTAAGCGCAGCGCCCGTAACTAAATTGTCGTCGTGAACCGACAGCACCACGGCAGTTCTCCTTGCCGAAACAGGAACGCCAATATAAAGTGCGCCGTTAATCAAAACGAAGTTTCAATGCAGGCTAACCTTCAGGTTATGCCGGAATTAAAAAGGAGCCTTGCGTGTTCGCCATCATCCAAGCTGCGGGCTGGCCCATCTGGCCGCTCTTGCTCGCCTCGATTCTAGCTGTCGCCTTCATCATCGAACGATCGGTTGCGCTGCGCCGGAGCAAGGTCGTTCCGGAGGGATTGTTGCAGAGCATCGTGGCTGAATATCGCCAGAGCGGCGTGAGCGAGGAGATGCTCGCTCGCGTGGACAGGCACTCGCCGCTGGGCCGCGTGTTATCGGCGGGGCTGCGCAACGTCAAGAGCACGCGCGAAGCGATGAAAGAATCCATCGAGGAAGCGGGGCGCGGCGTTACCCATGAACTCGAGCGCTTCCTCACCAGTCTCGGCACCATAGCGTCGATTGCGCCGCTGATGGGACTGTTCGGCACCATCGTCGGCATGATCGAGATTTTCGGCGCGCAAAGTCCGGCGACGGCAAATCCGCAGCAACTCGCCCACGGCATCTCGATCGCCCTTTATAACGCCGGTTTCGGCATCCTCATCGCCATCCCGGCGATGATTTTCTATCGGCACTTCCGCGCGCTTGTCGACAGCTTCGTCGTCGAAATGGAGCAGCAGGCAGTGAAACTGGTCGAACTGGTGCACGGCCAGCGCGCCGGCTGAGGATGAGTCGGCCATGAACTTCCAGCGCGGGCGTTTCCGGGAAGAGCCGGAGATCAACCTGATACCGATGATCGACGTTCTCCTCGTCATACTCATTTTCCTGATGATCACCACGACGTATTCGAAGTTTTCCGGCTTGGAGATCAACTTGCCTACGGCGGACGCCACCCAGCCGCAGGACAAGCCGAACGAGATCAATGTCGTGGTGAGCGCCAGCGGCGACGTGATGGTCAATCGCGTTGCGGTCGGCGCCAGGGACGTCGAGGCCATCAGCGTGGCGCTGCGACGCGCCAGCAACAGCGAGAAGGAACCAGTGGTGGTGATCAATGCAGACGCCAAGGCGGCGCACCAGAGCGTGATCGATGTCATGCAGGCTGCGCAGCAAGCCGGCTACAGCCACATCTCCTTCGCTACGCAGAATCCGTCGCGCTGAGCGCATCGCGGCAGTATCATGCGCCACACGCTTGCGTGTGGCGTTTTATTTTCCGTCGGGACAGTCATGGGCTTGCAAGGGTGGATAGCGGCGGGGTGGCAAAAGCGGGGCTTGGGCGCCGTCCTGCTGTTGCCGCCCGCCCTTGCGTTTGCGCTCTCCGTCAATCTGCGCCGGCTGGCGTATCGCCTGGGCTGGTCGTCATCCGTGAAGCTGCCGGTGCCCGTGGTGGTGGTCGGCAATATCACCGCTGGCGGCAGCGGCAAGACACCCCTTGCAATGTATCTTGCCCTGGAACTGTCCAGGCACGGCTGGCGGCCGGGCATCGTCAGCCGCGGCTATGGCGGCAATGCGCAGGGCGTCTTGGCAGTGTCGGACTCAAGCGATGCGGCTCTTGTCGGCGACGAACCGCTGCTGCTGGCGCGTCGCGCCGGCTGCCCGGTGTTTGTCGGCCGCGACCGCGTTGCTGCGGCGCGGGCGCTTTTGTCGTCGCATGCGGACTGTAACGTGCTGATTGCCGATGACGGGTTGCAGCATCTGCGCCTGGCGCGCGACGTCGAGATCGTCGTAATGGACGAGCGCGGCACCGGCAACGGCTGGCCCCTGCCGGCTGGTCCGCTGCGCGAGTGCCCGGCGCGTGTTGCGGAGGCGGATGCCCTGGTGCTGAACGGCGATGCCCCCGTTCCGCCGCAAGTAAGGGCACAGCGCGTTTTCCGAATGTGTCTTGTCGGCGACCGCTTGCGCAACCTGCACGATCCGCAGCGCACCTGCAGCGCAGCGGAATTGCGGGGCCGGCGCCTGCATGCACTGGCAGGCATCGGAAACCCCGTACGGTTTTTCCGCCAGATCGAGCGGATGGGGCTGCAGGCGCAGATGCATGCTTTTCCGGATCATCATGTCTTTCGGCCGTCTGATCTCGCGTTTGCCGACACCGATACGCTGCTGATGACCGAGAAAGATGCGGTAAAATGCACCGCCTTTGCGCCGCCGGAAACCTGGGTGCTTCCGGTCGAGGCGCAACTGGATCCTGATCTTGCGAAATGGGTAGTGGAGAAGCTCAATGGACCCCCGCCTGCTTGAAATACTCGTTTGCCCGGTCTGCAAGGGACCGCTCGATTTCCGCAAGCCTAACCAGGAACTGGTGTGCAAGGCGTGCAAGCTGGCCTATCCTGTGCGCGACGACATCCCGGTGATGCTGGAAGAGGAAGCGCGCCAGTTGGGCCACGACGAAGCGGCGGGCTGAGCGCTCCCTGGGGGAAGACCGGTGTCGTTCAAGGTAGTCATCCCCGCCCGTTATGCTTCCAGCCGGCTTCCCGGCAAGCCGCTGGCCGATATCGGCGGCAAGCCCATGGTGGTTCGTGTGGCCGAACGTGCCGCCCAAAGCGGCGCGGAAGAAATCCTGGTTGCAACCGATCACGAGGAAGTGCGCGCCGCCGTCGAGCGGCATGGTTTTGCCGCCTTGATGACGCGCGTCGACCATGCCAGCGGCACGGACCGCCTTGCCGAGGTGGCCGGACTGCGCGGCTGGGCAGACGACATCGTCGTCGTCAATGTCCAGGGCGATGAGCCCTGCATCCAGCCCGACTTGATCAATCAGGTGGCGTGTGATCTGGCATCCGACGCCGAGGCTGCCATGGCCACCGCCTGCCATCCGATCACGACTTCCGAAGAGTTCTTCAATCCCAATGTCGTCAAGGTCGTCCGCGATGCGCGCGGCCATGCCCTGTACTTCAGTCGTGCTCCGATTCCCTGGCCGCGCGACGCCTTTGCCGTCGGACGCGACCGCCTGCCTGACGGATTGCCTGCGTTGCGCCACATCGGCATCTATGCCTATCGCGTGGCATTTCTGCGGCGCTATGGCGCCCTTGGAATTGCGCCATTGGAGCAATTCGAGGCGCTGGAACAGTTGCGTGTGCTGTGGCACGGCTTCCGCATTCGCGTCACTGAAATCGCCCATGCACCCGAGGGCGGGGTTGATACGCCGGAAGATCTGGAACGTATCCGATGTAAGTTTGACGTAAGGAAAAATTAGCGTTACCTTTCGCGCCTCAGGAAAATAATCTGAGAAATCATATAGATACATAAGTTTCATTTGGGAGGGTAGTCATGAAATTAATACTGCTCGGCGCTCCCGGCGCCGGAAAGGGCACGCAAGCCGCATTCATCACCGAGAAGTACGGTATTCCGCAGATATCCACCGGCGACATGCTGCGTGCCGCTGTCAAGGCAGGCACGCCGCTGGGACTGGAAGCGAAGAAGGTCATGGACGCCGGTCAGTTGGTATCCGACGAGATCATTCTCGGACTCATCAAGGAACGCCTGAAACAGCCCGACTGCGCGAAGGGATTTCTCTTCGACGGTTTCCCGCGCACCATTCCTCAGGCCGAAGCGCTGCGCACACAGGGCGTCGATCTCGACTACGTAATGGAGATTGATGTGCCCGACGAGGAAATCATCAAGCGCATGAGCGGTCGCCGCGTGCATACGGCGTCGGGCCGCACCTACCATGTGGTGTTCAACCCGCCGAAGGTGGCCGGCAAGGACGACGCCACGGGAGAGGACCTGATCCAGCGCGAGGACGACAAGGAAGAAACCGTCAAGAAGCGCCTGGAGGTCTACCACAGCCAGACCAAGCCGCTGATCGAGTTCTATTCCAAATGGGCGGCGGGTGGCGATGCGCGCGCGCCGAAGTACCGCAAGATCGCCGGCGTTGGCGCGCTTGATGCGATCAAAAGTGCCCTGTTTGCCGCGCTGGCCTGAACAGCGCGATTTTTTATCAGGGCATCAAATGATATAATGTGAGGTTATGAGTATGAAAAACGCATTTTATGCGCAATCGGGCGGCGTCACGGCCGTCATCAACGCTTCCGCCTGCGGCGTGATCGAAACTGCGCGCAAGCACAAGGGCAAGATCGGCAAGGTGTATGCCGGCCGCAATGGCATCATCGGTGCCCTTACCGAAGAACTCATCGACACCAGCAAGGACTCCCCCGCGGCCATCGCTGCCCTGCGCCATACGCCTTCAGGAGCTTTCGGCTCCTGCCGCTACAAGCTGAAGGGCATCGAGGAACACCGGGCCCAGTACGAACGCCTGATCGAGGTGTTCAAGGCGCACAACATCGGTTACTTCTTCTATAACGGCGGCGGCGATTCCGCCGACACCTGCCTGAAGGTGTCGCAGCTCTCCGAGAAGATGGGTTACCCGATCATTGCCGTGCATGTGCCGAAGACTGTCGACAACGATCTTCCGATCACCGATAACTGCCCGGGCTTCGGCTCGGTGGCCAAGTACATCGCCGTATCCACGCTGGAAGCCACCTTCGACGTCGCTTCCATGGCGAAAACCTCCACCAAGGTATTCGTGCTCGAGGTGATGGGACGCCACGCCGGCTGGATCGCAGCGGCAGGCGCCATGGCGTCGACCAGGGAAATGGACCTGCCGATTCTGATCCTGTTTCCCGAGATCGCCTTCGACAAGGTCAAGTTCCTCGCCAGGGTCGATGGAATGGTCAAGAAGTACGGCTATTGCACGGTGGTGGTGTCCGAGGGCGTCAAGGGCGCCGACGGCAAATTCCTCTCCGATCAGGGCCTGCGCGACGCCTTCGGCCATGCGCAACTGGGAGGCGTGGCGCCGGTCATCGCCAGCATCGTCAAGGAAGGCCTGAACCTGAAGTACCACTGGGGCGTGGCCGACTACCTGCAGCGCGCCGCACGCCACATCGCCTCGAAGACCGACGTGGCCCAGGCCTATGCCACCGGCAAGGCAGCCGTGGAACTGGCGATCAAGGGCCGCAATTCGGTGATGCCGGCCATCAAGCGCGTCTCCGACAAGCCCTACAAGTGGAAGATCGAGGTAGCCGAGCTGAAGAACGTGGCGAACAAGGAGAAATTCATGCCGCGAGATTTCATCACGGCCGACGGCTTCGGCATCACGGA
>JAEHDO010000150.1 GCA_016880375.1 Betaproteobacteria bacterium
GAGGGCATCGAGATCCCCTATCCGCAGCGCGAAGTGCGGCTGTCGAACCCATCCTCCCTCGGGCAGTCCTAGGGGCCGGCTTTCCTTGCTTGAACTCGTTTAGGGTTCAAGTAGAATCCGGACACCCCTTCCTTTCCGGGCTCTCTGATGTTTTCAGGCTATGTCGACCTCACCTGGTGGGGCTACGTGCTCGTTACCCTCGCCCTGACCCACGTCACCATTGCCGGCGTCACCATCTTCCTGCACCGCCACCAGGCGCACCGCGCGCTCGATCTGGGGCCCGTGCCGAGCCACTTCTTCCGCTTCTGGCTGTGGCTGACGACCGGCATGGTGACGAAGGAGTGGGCCGCCATCCACCGCAAGCACCACGCCAAGTGCGAGACGGCGGACGACCCGCACAGCCCGCAGGTGCTCGGCCTCAACCGCGTGCTGTGGGGCGGGGTGTTCCTCTACGTGAAGGAATCGCATAACCCCGAGACACTGGTGCGCTACGGCCACGGCACGCCGGACGACTGGCTGGAGCGCCACGTCTACACGCCGGGTCAGAAGCTCGGCATCCTGATCATGCTTGCCATCGACCTCGCCCTGTTCGGGCTGGTGCCGGGGGTATTGATCTGGGGCGTGCAGATGGTGTGGATTCCCTTCTGGGCCGCCGGCGTCATCAACGGCGTCGGCCACTGCTGGGGCTACCGCAATTTTGCCTGCGCCGACGCCAGCACCAACATCGTGCCCTGGGGCATCCTCATCGGCGGCGAGGAGCTGCACAACAACCACCATGCCTATGCAACCTCGGCACGGCTGTCCAGCAAGTGGTACGAGTTCGACATCGGCTGGCTCTACATCCGCCTGCTGGAAAGCCTCGGCCAGGCGCGGGTGAAGAAGGTGGCGCCGCGGTTGCGCCTGGCGGCGGCGCGGCAGACGATCGATCTCGACAACCTGCAGGCGGTCATCACGCACCGCTACGACGTGATGGCGAAGTACATGGAGTCGCTGCGACAGATCTACCGCGAGGAGGCCGGGAAGCTGAAGGCTTCGCTCGATGCGAAGTCGCTCAAGGCGCTCAAGCGCTGGCTGGCGCGCGATGCCGAGGAGCTGCCCGAACAGGAACGGCAGCGCTACGTGGCGGCGCTCGAAAAGAGCAGTCGCCTGTCGCTGGGGGTGGAGATGCGGCACGAACTCGTCGCGCTGTGGCAGCGCTCGACGGCCACGCACGAGGAATTGATCGCCGGCCTCCAGGACTGGTGCCGGCGAGCGGAGGCGAGCGGAGTCCGCCAGTTGGAGGAGTTTTCCTCGCGGCTACGCAGCTATGCCCTGTAGCCGCTGCCGGCGCCAATAAAAAACCCGCCAGGCGGCGGGTTTTTTATTGGCTGAAGTAGAGGTTACTTCAGCTTGGTTTCCTTGTACGTGACGTGCTTGCGCGCCTTGGGATCGAACTTCTTGATCTCCAGCTTTTCGGGCATGGTGCGCTTGTTCTTGGTCGTCGTGTAGAAGTGGCCGGTGCCGGCCGTGCTTTCCAGTTTGATTTTCTCGCGGGGCATGGCGAATCTCCTTAGAGGGTGCCCTTGGCGCGCAGTTCGGCCAGGACGACGTCGATGCCCTTCTTGTCGATGGTGCGCAGGCCGGCGTTGGACACGCGCAGGCCCACCCAGCGGTTTTCGGACTCGACCCAGAAGCGGCGATTCTGCAGGTTGGGCAGAAAGCGGCGCTTGGTCTTGTTGTTGGCGTGGGAAACGTGGTTTCCCACCATCGGTGCCTTACCGGTCACCTGGCAAACGCGGGCCATGATGTGCTCCAGAATTCGGGTTTAGCAAAGCCAAGCATTATACGCGGCTTTGCCCAACTAGATCAACCCCTTTTCGGCGAAGGAGAGGGGCTCGGCCTGGCTGGCAACGATGAAATGATCGAGCAGCTTCACCTCCACCAGCGCCAGCGCCTGCCTGAGGGACTGGGTGAGCGCTTCGTCGGCCCGGCTGGGCTCGGCGATGCCGGAGGGGTGGTTGTGGGCGAGGATGGCGCCGGCGGCGTTGTGCGCCAGGGCCAGCTTGACCACCTCGCGCGGGTGCACGCTGGTCTGGGTCAGCGTGCCGCGGAACAGTTCCTCGGCGGCGAGCAGGCGGTTCTGTGCATCCAGCAGCAGCACCATGAACACCTCGTGAGGCAAGTTGGAGAGGGTCAGTCGAAGATAGTCGCGCACCGCGCGTGGAGAGGAGAGCGCGTCGCCGGATGTGATTTCCTCGCGCAAGGCGCGGCGCGCCAGTTCCAGCACCGCCTGCAGCTGGGCGTATTTGGCGCTGCCCATGCCGGGGATGTCGGCAAACTCGGCTGCCGAAGCGGCAAACAGCCGGTTGAGGCTGCCGAAATGGCCGAGCAGGGTGCGCGCCAGATCGACGGCGCTGGCGCCCCGCACGCCGACGCGCAGGAAGATGGCCAGCAGTTCGGCATCGGAGAGCGCGGCGGCGCCATGCTTCAAAAGCCGCTCGCGCGGGCGCTCGCTCTCGGGCCAGTCGGTAATCGCCATCGCCTATCCATTCCAGTAGAATCGCTGAATCGCAATCGCGGATTCTAGCGCATCGTCATGGCGGAACTGAACGGAAAACGGCTGGTGCTGGGGGTCACCGGCGGCATCGCCGCCTACAAGGCGGCCGATCTGGCGCGCCTGCTGGTCAAGGCCGGCGCCGACGTGCATGTCGTGCTGACGGCCTCCGGCGCGCAGTTCGTCACGCCGGTCACCTTCCAGGCGCTCACCGGCAATCCGGCCTGGAGCGACCAGTGGGACGCGCGCATGCCCAGCAACATGGCGCACATTGACCTGTCGCGCGGCGCCGATGCCATCGTCGTCGCGCCGGCCTCGGCGGATTTCCTCGCCAAACTGGCGCATGGCCTGGCCGACGACCTGCTCTCCACGCTCTGCCTGGCGCGCACCCGCGCCGGCCTCGACGGCGCGGGCCAGGACTGCCCGCTGATCGTGGCGCCGGCGATGAACCGCCAGATGTGGGAGCACCCGGCCACCCAGCGCAACAAAAGTCAGCTTCTGCAGGACGGCGTGATCGTGCTCGGCCCGGCCTCGGGCGAGCAGGCCTGCGGCGAGACCGGCATGGGCCGCATGCTGGAGGCGGCGGAACTTCACGATGCCCTGGTTGGCGTCTTCCAGCCCAAGGTGCTGGCCGGGCGGCGCGTCCTGCTCACCGCCGGGCCGACCTTCGAGGCGCTCGACCCCGTGCGCGGCCTGACCAATCCCAGCTCAGGCAAGATGGGCTTCGCACTGGCGCGCGCCGTACGAGATGCCGGCGCCGAGGTGACGCTGGTGTGCGGACCGGTGGCGCAGCCGACGCCATCCGGCGTGGCGCGTGTCGATGTGCTGAGCGCGCGCGAGATGCGCGATGCGGTGCTGCGCCATGTGCGGGAGACGGACATATTCATCGCCGTGGCCGCGGTGGCCGATTATCGTCCCGAGCAGACCGCGGCCCAGAAGATCAAGAAGGCCGCCCAGCCGTTGACGCTGACCCTGCAGCCGAATCCGGACATCCTTGCCGAGATCGCCGCCCTGCCGAAGCCGCCTTTCTGCGTCGGCTTTGCCGCGGAGAGCGAGAATCTCGACGAATATGCCCAAGGCAAGCGCTCGGCCAAGAAACTGCCGCTGGTGGTGGGCAACCTGCTGCGGCATGGCCTGGGCGGCGATGAAAATACGATCGTCATGTTCGACGATGAGGGCCGCCATCCCCTCGGCCCGGCACCGAAGATCGAGATTGCCCGCGGCATCGTCGCCCACATCGGGCAGATGCTCGCCGGCAACGGAGAATAAACCGTCATGCACCGCATCGATGTGCGCATCCTCGATCCGCGCCTGAAGGACAACCCGCCGCATTACGCCACGCCCGGCTCGGCCGGGCTCGACCTGCGCGCCTGCGTCGAGGCGCCGGTCAAGCTGCATCCCGGCGACACCCAGCTGATTCCCGCCGGCATCGCCATTCATCTGGCCGATCCGGGCCTGGCGGCGCTGATCCTGCCGCGCTCGGGCCTCGGTCACAAGCACGGCATCGTGCTGGGCAATCTCACCGGGCTGATCGACTCGGATTACCAGGGAGAGATTTTTGTATCCACCTGGAATCGCGGCCGTGAAACCTTCACCATCAATCCGCTGGACCGCCTGGCGCAGATGATCGTCGTGCCGGTGCTGCAGGTGGCCTTCAACATCGTCGACAGCTTCGAGTCATCCCACCGCGGCGCGGGCGGCTTCGGCAGCACCGGCCATGGCTGACGCCTAAAAAGACAAACCCCGCCGGAGCGGGGTTTGTCGTTGGTCCTGCTGCCGCGGATCAGGTCGACATTTCCGTGAGGATGTTCTTCAGCCAGCTCTCGGCATAGATTGCCTCGAGCTCGGACAGGTCGGGCGAAACGCCCACCGTACCTGGCACCGCGATGATCGTGTTTTTCTCCTTATCCACCTTGTAGACACCCGTCACCTCGACCGCCTCCTTGGCGGAGAGGAAGCTGTAGCAGGTGTTGATGCCGGAGAAATCGACGAGTTCCCTGCCGTTCATCATGTTGACGATGTTGGTGGCGCAGGCCTTGGCCTCCGAGTTGGCCGAATAGCCGGACTTCGGCATGGCGCCGGCCACGCAGGCGTCGCCGATGACGTGGATGCCCTTGTGGATCGTCGACTCGAAGGTGGTCGGGTTGACCGGGCACCAGTTCTTGTCCGCGCCCACCAGGCCGGCCGCGACGGCGATCTGGCCGGCGCGCTGCGGCGGGATGAGGTTGACTACGGCGCCCTTGACGTCCTCGAGGCCCTCGACCAGCACCGTCTTGCTGGCCGCATCCACCTCGGTGACCTTCTTCGCCGGGCGGTAGTCTACGATGCCGTCGTAGTGCTTCTTCCAGCCCTTGAGGAAGAGGCCCTTCTTCGAGACGATGTCCGGGTTGGCGTCGAGGACGATGATCTTCGACTTCGGCTTGTGCTGCTTGAGGAACATGGCGATCATGCTGGTCCGCTCGTAGGGGCCGGGCGGGCAGCGGAAGGGCGCCAGCGGGATGCTCAGCACGACGTTGCCGCCGGCGGGCATGGCTTCGAGCTGCTTGCGCAGCAGCACGGTCTGCGGGCCGGCCTTCCAGGCATGGGGAATGACGTCCGGCGTGGTGGCCAGGTTGTAGCCCTTGATCTCCTCGGTGCGGAAGTCCACGCCGGGCGACAGGAC
>JAEHDO010000151.1 GCA_016880375.1 Betaproteobacteria bacterium
ATAACCCAACCTTCCCCGAACTTTCGAAGTTCCCCTTTCCGCTTCACCACCTCACCTCTGGGTCGTTATGCACTTATCGGAGCTCAAGACTCTCCACGTCGGCGAACTGCTCGAAATGGCCATTGCCAGCGAGATCGACGGCGCAAGCCGCCTGCGCAAGCAGGAACTGATCTTCGCCCTCCTCAAGAACCGCGCCAAGAAAGGCGAAAACATCTTCGGCGACGGCACATTGGAAGTCTTGCCGGACGGTTTCGGCTTCCTGCGCTCGCCCGACACCTCGTACCTGGCCGGCACCGACGACATCTACGTCTCCCCCTCGCAAATCCGCCGCTTCAACCTGCACACGGGCGATTCGATCGAGGGCGAGATCCGCACGCCCAAGGATGGCGAGCGCTACTTCGCGCTGGTCAAGGTGGACAAGGTCAACAACGAGCCGCCGGAGAACTCCAAGCACAAGATCCTCTTCGAGAACCTGACGCCGCTGCATCCGACCGAGGTGCTCAAGCTGGAGCGCGAGATCCGCGCCGAGGAAAATATCACCTCGCGCGTCATCGACATGATCGCGCCGATCGGCAAGGGCCAGCGCGGCCTGCTGGTGGCCAGCCCGAAAAGCGGCAAGACGGTGATGATGCAGCACATCGCCCACGCCATCGCCACCAACCATCCCGACGTCGCGCTGATCGTGCTGCTCATCGACGAGCGCCCCGAGGAAGTGACGGAAATGACGCGCTCAGTGAAGGGCGAGGTGGTCGCCTCGACCTTCGACGAGCCAGCCTCGCGCCACGTCCAGGTTGCCGAGATGGTGATCGAGAAGGCCAAGCGCCTGGTCGAACACAAGAAGGACGTGGTCATCCTGCTCGACTCCATCACCCGCCTTGCGCGCGCCTACAACACCGTGGTACCGGCCTCCGGCAAGGTGCTCACCGGCGGCGTCGACGCCAATGCCCTGCAGAAGCCCAAGCGCTTCTTCGGCGCCGCACGCAACATCGAGGAAGGCGGCTCGCTCACCATCATCGCCACCGCCCTGATCGACACCGGCAGTCGCATGGACGACGTCATCTACGAGGAATTCAAGGGCACCGGCAACATGGAGATCCACCTCGAACGGCGCATGGCGGAAAAACGCGTCTACCCGGCCATCAACGTCAACCGCTCGGGCACACGCCGCGAGGAGCTGCTGCTCAAGCCGGAAATCCTGCAGAAAGTCTGGGTGCTGCGCAAGCTGCTCTACAACATGGACGACCTCGAGGCGATGGAATTCCTCCTCGACAAGATCCGCGCGACGAAGAGCAACGCGGAGTTCTACGACGCCATGCGGCGCGGCTGACCCGGGATTGCAACCCCCCTGATTTTCAGGGATAATGCGCGTTTTTTGCGGGACGCCACGTTTGCCAACCGAGGTTTGCCAACTGAGCCGCCTCCCTCCCTGTCAGAACAGAGGAACCACCATGAAAGCCGATACCCATCC
The DNA here is from genome assembly GCA_016880375.1 of Betaproteobacteria bacterium. Taxonomy (GTDB): domain Bacteria; phylum Pseudomonadota; class Gammaproteobacteria; order Burkholderiales; family Rhodocyclaceae; genus Desulfobacillus. The sequence goes on from JAEHDO010000151.1 coordinate 1,469, forward strand.
CAATTACGTCGAGATCGACGTCGCCTGCAGCTGCGGCAACAAGTTCAAGACCCGCTCCACCAGCGGCAAGCCGCTGCACGTCGAAGTCTGCTCCGCCTGTCACCCCTTCTACACCGGCAAGCAGAAGATGATCGACACCGCCGGCCGCGTCGAGCGATTCAACCAGAAGTACGGCAAAAAACAGGCTGCTGCCTGATCTGCCGGGCATCCCGCGAGAAGGCAGCTTCGGCTGCCTTTTTTTCATTTCGAAGCGGGTAGAATCCTCCTGCCGGCACAAAAAACCCGAAATCGACGAAAATGCTCCCGCCGCGCCTGCCCCTCCTCTTCCCGCCGCGCGGCATAGCTCTGATCGCCCTCAGCGCCCTTTACCTGCTTCCCGGCCTCGTCGGCCACGATCCCTGGAAAGGCGAAGATGCCACGCATATCGGCGTGGTCTATTCCATGATCGACGGCGGCCATTGGCTATTGCCGCGGCTGGCGGGCGAAATCTGGCTGGATTCGCCGCCGCTCTATCACTGGACGGCGGCGCTGCTGGGCTGGCTGTTCGGCTTCATCCTGCCGCTGCACGATGCCGCGCGCCTTGCCAGTGGCCTGTTCGCTGGCATCATGATCGCCTGCCTGGCTGGGGCGGGGCGTCAATTCGCCGGTGCGGAAGCAGCACGCGGCGCCACCCTCGTTGCCATCGGTTGTCTCGGGCTGCTGGTGCATGTCCACGAAGCCCAGCCTGCCCTGGCCTTCCTTGCCGCCGCTGCCGCGATCTACTACGGCCTGGCGCTGCTGCCGCACAATCCACAACGAGGGGGGCGTGTCGTCGGCGCTGGAATCGGCCTCGGCTTCCTCGCCGCCGGCCTGCCAGCCCTTATCTCCCTCGGACCGCTGCTCTTTCTGCTGCCTCTATTCTCCTCTCATCTGCGCACGCCACAGGTGGCACGCGGCATGCTCGCCGCGTTGGCGATCGCCGCGCCGCTGATCCTGTCCTGGCCACTGGCGCTTTATTGGTTCGAGCCCGCTGCCTTTGGTGCCTGGTGGGTACGCGAACTGTCCGATCTGCCGCTGAGCCCGAATGTGGCGCTCAATGCCTGGAATTTCCTCAAGCTCCTCAGCTGGTTCGCCTGGCCAGCCCTTCCCCTGGCGCTATGGACCCTTTGGAAAGAGCGGCGGCGCCTGCGCGAACCGCGCACCCTTATCCCGCTGATGTCGTTCATCGTGCTGCTCGTCATGCAATGCATCTTTTCCGAGCCACGCAGCCTGAATGCCCTGCCGCTGCTGCCACCCCTGGTGCTGCTGGCCGCACCCGCAACCTTGTCACTGCGTCGCGGCGCCGCCAATTCCCTCGACTGGTTCGGCATGATGACGTTCACCCTGCTTGCCGGTCTCCTTTGGCTGGGATGGGCTGCCATGGTGACCGGGATGCCGGCACGCATCGCCAAGAATCTGGCCAGGCTGGAACCAGGCTTCGTGGCCCAGTTTTCCCTCCCGGCCTTCGCCGTCTCGCTCGGACTGACTTGCGCTTGGCTCTGGCTGATCTACTCGAGTCCGCGCTCGCCCCAGCGCGGCACAGTGCATTGGGCCGCCGGCATCACGCTTTCCTGGAGCCTGCTCATGGCACTCTGGCTGCCGCTGATCGATTTCGACCGAAGCTACCGCCCCGTCGCAGCCCAACTCAAGGCAGTCCTTCCGTCCGACCGGGGTTGTATCGCCGGACGGGGACTGGGCAGCACACAGCGTGCTGCCCTGCACTACTTCGCCGGCATCCAGACCGTGCGCGAAGGCCGCAGGAACGCCGCAGCATGTCGCTTGTACTTGATTCAGGGCACTGCGCGAAGTGAAACTTCGCCGCCCGGGAACGGCTGGCGCAAAATCTGGGAAGGGGGCCGCCCCAGCGATCGCAACGAACGCTTCCGCCTCTACACCCGGCCATGACACCCCTTATCCACACCCCGCAATGGCAGATCCTTGCTGCACACCGCGATGTGCTGGCGGGCATCCATCTCAACGATCTTTTTGCCGCCGATCCGCAGCGCTTTGCCCGCCTGTCCCTGCAATGCGGCGACTTGCTATGCGATTTCTCCAAGCAGCGCCTAACCACCGAGACGCTCGCCCTGCTCGTGCGCCTCGCCGAAGCGCGCGATCTCGCCGGCTTCCTGCGGCGCATGGCTGCGGGGGAAGCCATCAACGCCACGGAAAACCGCGCCGCCCTGCACATCGCGCTGCGCGCCGAGCGGCCCTACCGCGTGGCCGGCCGGGACGTGTTGCCCGAGGTGCGCGCCACCCGCGCGCGCATGCGCGAACTGACGGAGGCCATTCGGTCGGGCAGCTGGCGCGGCAGCAGCGGCGCGCGCATCGACACCATCGTCAACCTCGGCATCGGCGGCTCCGACCTCGGCCCGCGCATGGCCGCTCAGGCGCTCGGCGCCTACGCCGATGCGAATCTCGCCGCGCGCTTCGTCGCCAACATCGACCCGGCGGAATTCGCCGACACGGTGCGCGACCTCGACCCGGAGCGCACGCTGTTCATCGTCTCCTCGAAGACCTTCACCACGCAGGAAACCCTCGCCAATGCCCGCGCCGCCAGGGCCTGGCTCGGCAAGGCCGACCCGGCGCGGCATTTTCTCGCTGTCAGCAACAACCTCGCTGCGGCGCGGGACTTCGGCATCCCGGCCGAAAACTGCCTCGCCATGGCAGACTGGGTAGGCGGGCGTTTCTCGATGTGGTCGGCCATCGGCCTGCCGCTGGCCTGCTCGATCGGCATGGACGCCTTCGAGGAGCTGCTTGCCGGCGCACGCCAGATGGACGAGCATTTCCTCTCCACACCCTACGCCGAGAATCTTCCCGTCGTGATGGCCCTGGTCGGGCTGTGGAACATCGACTTTCTAGGCGCCGACTCGCTCGCCGTCATTCCCTACGCGCACCGCTTGGGACTTCTGCCGGCCTATCTGCAGCAGCTCGAGATGGAAAGCAACGGCAAGCGCGTCACGCTCGACAACCAGGAAGTCGGCTGCGCCACCGCCCCCATTCTCTGGGGCATGGCCGGCTCGGTCGGCCAGCACGCCTTCCACCAGCTCTTCTACCAGGGCACGCGCCTGACGCCGATCGACTTCGTCGTGCCGGTCGGCGACGCCAGTCCCGAACAGGAAGCGCTGGTCGCCAACGCCCTGGCGCAGGGCGCCGCCCTGATGAAGGGGAAATCGCTCGCAGAAGCCAGGGCCCAACTCGTCGCCGCGGGAAAATCGGCAGCCGAGGCCGAGCGCCTGGCGCCGCACCTCGCCTGCCCGGGCAACCAGCCCAGCACGACCCTGCTGATGCCGCAGCTGACGCCGCGCACCCTCGGCAGCCTGATCGCCCTCTATGAGCACAAGGTGGCGGTGCAGGGTTGCCTGTGGGGAGTGAACAGCTTCGACCAGTGGGGCGTCGAGCACGGCAAGCAGATGGCCCGCGAGATATTGCCGAAGATGCTGGCCGGGGCCGGCGACTTCGATGACCCGAAGGAAATCCCCTTGTGGGACGCCTCCACGACCGGCTTGCTCGCCGCCATCCGAGCCTGGCGAAAAGCGTGATCAGGCCTTGATGAAGTTGTCGCGGTAGTAGCGCAGTTCCTCGATCGACTCGTGGATGTCCGCCAGCGCCGTGTGCGCGCCCTTCTTCACCACGCCCTTGTACACCTCCGGCTTCCAGCGCCGCGCCAGTTCCTTCAGCGTGCTGACATCCAGGTTGCGGTAGTGGAAATACGCCTCCAGACCGGGCAGCCAGCGCGCCATGAAGCGGCGGTCCTGGCAGATCGAATTGCCGCACATCGGCGAGGTGCGCTCCGCCACGTACTGGCGCATGAACTCGATCAGTTGCACCGTCGCCGCAGCCTCGTCGGTCTGCGAGGCGCGCACCTTGTCGACAAGACCAGACTTGCCGTGGGTGTTCCTGTTCCAGTCGTCCATGGCGTCGAGCACGGCATCGGGCTGGTGCAGCACCACCACCGGCGACTCGGCCAGGGTGTTGAGGGCACTGTCGGTGGCCACCATGGCGATCTCGATGACGCGGTCACGGTCGGGATCGAGGCCGGTCATCTCCATGTCCAGCCAGATCAGGTTGTTGGAGTCCTGTGCCATAATTTCACGGAATTTTGAAAGCAGTATTCTGTCACAATCGGCAATCGCCCACCCTTCCCGATCGATGGCCACCGCCTTAACCACCCTGTTTCTTGCCGCCCTCGCCCTCACCACCGTGCTGCGCCTGTGGCTGGCGCGGCGACATGTACGCCACGTCGCCGCGCACCGCGGCGCCGTGCCCGCGGCCTTCCGTGAAAGCATCTCGCTGGAAGCCCATCAGCGCGCCGCCGACTACACCGCGGCGAAGGTGCGTCTGGCCATGATCGAGGTCGTCACCGGCGCGCTCTTCGTGCTGGCGCTCACTCTCGGGGGCGTGCTGCAGGTGCTGCATACGGCCTGGTCGGCGCTGGGCTTCAACGGCCTGCCCCACGGCCTGGCCTTCATCGCCGGCCTGGCCGTGCTGAGCACGCTCATCGACCTGCCCTTCTCGCTCTATCGCACCTTCGTCATCGAGGAGAGATTCGGTTTCAACAAGATGACCCCGCGCCTCTTCCTCGTCGACCTCGCCAAGGGCGCGCTGATCGGCGCGCTGATCGGCCTGCCGGTTCTGCTGGCGGTGCTGTGGCTGATGGAGAGGATGGGGTCCTATTGGTGGATCTACGTCTGGCTGTTCTGGCTCGGCTTCAACCTTCTGGCGCTGCTCATCTACCCCACCGTGATTGCGCCGCTCTTCAACAAATTCACGCCGCTTGCCGATGCCTCGCTGCGCGAGCGTATCGAATCGCTGCTGGCGCGCTGCGGCTTCCGCGCCTCCGGCCTCTTCGTCATGGATGGCTCGAAGCGCTCTGGCCACGGCAACGCCTACTTCACCGGCTTCGGCCAAGCCAAGCGCATCGTCTTCTTCGACACGCTGCTGGAGAAGCTGGCTCCCGAAGAGATCGAGGCGGTACTGGCACACGAGTTGGGCCACTACAAGCGCCGCCATGTCTGGAAGCGCATCGGCGTACTGGCGCTGGCGAGCCTGGCCTTCCTCTGGCTGCTCGGCTATCTCATCGACGCACCGTGGTTCTACGAGGGGCTGGGCATGAGCACGCCCGGGACAGCGCCTGCGCTGGCGCTCTTCTCGCTGGCCATCCCGGTGTTCACCTTCCCGCTGTCGCCGCTGATGAGCGCGCTGTCGCGCCGCCACGAATACGAGGCGGACGCCTACGCAGCGCAGCAAACGCATGCTCGCGATCTCGTCGCCGCGCTGGTCAAGCTGTATCGCGACAACGCCGCCACGCTGACCCCCGACCCGATCTATTCTGTCTTCTACGATTCACACCCGCCAGCGGCAGCGCGCATCGCGCAACTCAAGGCAGCCTGACAAGGACATGCCCGCCGTGTCACGGAAACTGACTTTTGCAGAGCTGGCCGCAGGCACCTGCAAGCCCCTGTCAGGTGCGGGCAACCGCCTCGACGGGGCCGGACTGGCCGAGTCTTTGGCGCTGCTGCCCGGCTGGAAGCGCGAGGGAGAGGCAATCGCCAAGTCCTTCAGCTTCCCCGGCTACGAGGAAACCCTGTTCTTCGTCAACGCCGTCGCCCGCATCGCCCGGGAGCAGGATCACCACCCCGACATCGCCTTCGGCTACAACCGCTGCCGCATTGCCTGGTCCACGCACTCCGTCGGCGGCGTCTCCCTCAACGACCTCATCTGCGCGGCGAAGATCGAAGCGCTGCCCCACCCTTGAGCCAGGCCGGCACCGTCGTCGCTGCCTTCGGACGGCAATACGAAATCGAACTGGACGGGGGCGGCCTCGCCCTCTGCTTCCCCCGTGGCAAGAAAAGTCATGTCGCCTGCGGCGACCGCGTCACGGTGGCGCTCTCGGCGGCGGATCACGGCGTCATCGCCGCCGTGTCACTTCGCAGCACGCTGCTCTACCGCAGCGACGCCTTCCGCCAGAAGCTCTTCGCCGCCAACGCCACGCAGGCAATCATCGTCGTCGCCGCCGAACCGAGCTTCAGCGTCGAGCTTGTGTCGCGCTGCATCGTCGCCGCCGAGCAGCAGCACATGCGTGTGCTGATCGTGCTGAACAAGACCGACCTCGCCGAGAGGGCTGAAACTGCGCGATTGCAACTCGCCCCCTTCCGCGATCTCGGCTACCCGGTGGTGGAACTGGCAGCGAAGCACGACGCCGAGGCGCTACGGCCTCATCTTGCGGGCCAGTGCAGTGTGCTGGTGGGCCAGAGCGGCATGGGAAAGTCCACCCTGATCAATGCCCTGCTGCCGGAGGTTCAAGCCGCCGTGCGCGAGATTTCCGGGGCGCTCGACAGCGGCAAGCACACCACCACCCATACACGGCTCTACCGCCTCGACGCTGCCAGCAGCCTCATCGACAGCCCTGGGATGCAGGAATTCGGCCTTGCCCACCTGACGCGTGCGGAAATCGAGCAGGGTTTCCGCGAGTTCCTGCCCCATCTCGACCGTTGCCGCTTCCGCGATTGCCACCACGATCAGGAACCCGATTGCGCCCTGCACGCCGCTGTCGCGGCCGGCAGCATCAGCGCGCGCCGGCTCGAGCAGTTCCACGCCCTTTGCGCTTCCTGCAAAAAGTAGAAAAGTCAGTCTGCGCAAGACGGCGACGAAACGTTAGACTTGCCAGCACAATACGCTTCAAACGACTTCGCATGGAAAGCCTTCTCTACTGGATAGGTCTGGTTGCCGTCTCGGTGAATGCCCTCACCGGCGTACTCGATGCCGGCCGCAAGCAGATGGATCTCGTCGGCGTGGTGATGGTGGGAAGCGCCACCGCATTGGGTGGCGGGACGGTGCGCGATCTGCTGCTCGACCGCACAGTGTTCTGGATCAGCGACCAGACCTATCTCGTCGTCGCACTGGCTACGACTGTGGTGATCTTCTTCGCCGTGCGCGGCTTGCGGCTGCCACCACGCCTGTTCCTCATTCCGGATGCAGTCGGCCTGGCGCTGTTCACCGTTGTCGGCACCCAGGTCGCCTTGGAGTGGCAGGCGCCTTGGCTGGTAGCGAGCCTGCTCGGCGTCATCACCGGCGTGCTGGGTGGCGTGTTGCGCGACGTCCTCTGCAACGACGTGCCGCTGATCTTCGTGCGCGGCGAACTGTATGCTTCCGCCGCCTGGGCCGGCGCCCTGGCGCTGATCGGCCTGCAGGCGTTCGGCCTGTCGGATGTCGCAGCCGCCTGGATCAGCATGGCCGTCGTCCTCATCGCCCGTCTTCTCGCCATGGCATTCCGCATCACCCTGCCGACCTATTCCGAGCGGAAATGATCACAATGGGAGCATCGGTCGGCCTCTCCGCTCGCAACGAAAAAAGCCCGTCACATGACGGGCTTTTTTCTTGCCATTAATTAAAATTCAAATGCGTTCCCATATGGTCGTGATGCCCTGCCCGCCGCCGATGCACATGGTGGCGATGCCGTAGCGGCCATTGACGCGGATCAGTTCATGCAGCAGCTTGGTAATGATCACTGCACCGGTAGCACCGACAGGGTGGCCGAGCGCGATGGCGCCGCCGTTGACGTTGGTCCTGGCCGGATCGAAGCCGAGGCCCTTGGCCACCGTCAGCGACTGCGCGGCGAAGGCCTCGTTGGACTCGATGACGTCGATCTTGTCGAGCGTCAGTCCGGCTTTCTGCAGCGCCACCTTGGTCGAAGGGATCGGCCCCTCGCCCATGACGTCGTTGGGCACGCCGGCGATGGCGTAGGCGACCAGGCGGGCGATCGGCTTGTGCCCGCCTGAAGCCGCCTTGGCGGCATCGGCCAGGATCAGCGCGGCGGCGGCATCGTTGATGCCCGAAGCGTTGCCGGCCGTCACCGTGCCGTCCTTCTTGAAAGCCGGCTTCATCTTGGCCAGCGTTTCCATGGTCGTGCCGGCGCGCGGATGCTCGTCGGTGTCGAACACCACCTCGCCCTTGCGGGTCTTCAGGGTGATCGGCGCGATCTGCGACTTGAAGCGGCCCTCGGCAATGGCTTTCGCCGCGCGCGTCTGCGACTCGACGGAAAAAGCATCCTGCGCCTCGCGCGAGATGCCATGCTTGACTGCCAGGTTCTCGGCGGTAATGCCCATGTGGCCGACGCCGAACGGATCGGTCAGCACGGCGACCATGGCGTCGATCGCCTGGGTATCGCCCATGCGCGCACCCGAGCGCAGCGTCGGCAGCAGATAGGCGCCGCGCGACATCACCTCGACACCGCCGCCAAGCGCGAAATCGGCATCACCGAGCAGGATCGCCTGCGCCGAGCTGACAACGGCCTGCTGCGAGGAGCCGCACAGGCGGTTCACCGCGAAGGCCACCGAGTCCATCGACATGCCGGCCTGGATGGTCGACACCCGCGCCACATAGGCATAGCGCGATTCCGTCGGAATGCAGTTGCCGACGGTGGCGAAGCTGATCTGCTTCGGATCGACTCCGGAACGGGCGATCGCCTCCTTGAACACCACGCCGCCGAGTTCGGCCGGCTCCATGCCGGCGAGTGCGCCGTTGAAGGTACCCACCGCGCTGCGCACGGCACTCAGAACCACCACTTCTCTTTTATCAGCCATTTTGTAACTCCTGAAAGGAAATCAACCTGCCCAATTGGCAACGCCCAGCAGCGCCAGCAACAACAGGCAGAGCACCAATGTGCGCCAAACCAGACCGATTCCGCTCTGCATGAAATCGGCGTCCGCTTCCTCGCCCAGCCCCAGTTCGGGTCTTTCAGTGACTTCGCCCGATTCGACGATCGGCAGCCCCAAACGTACGCCAAGGGCGCCGGCACCGCTTGCCAGCAGTATACCTGCAGCCTCGTCCGGCCAGCGCACCGCTTGGGTGCGCCAGCAATAAACCGCATCCTCGAAGTCGCCAACGATGGCGAAGGCCGCCGCCGTTATGCGCACCGGCAGCCAGTCGATGGCGGCGAAGGCCTTGCCGGCAAAACGGCCGAAGGCACCGAATTCGGCATCGCGCCGCTCTCCCCAATGGCGGAAAAAATAGTAGGCCAGGCGATACATCAGGGCGCCGGCCGGTCCCGGCAGCAGGACGAACCAGAGGACCACGGCGAAAACGTGGCGATGCGATGCGACCAGCGCCTCCTCCATTGCGAGACGGGCAATCTCGGTGGCATTGAGGCCGTCAGCGGAACGGCCACGCCATTCGCCGAGCAGTGCCCGGGCGCGCTCCGTCTCGCCCATGCGCAGCGCCAGATGGATGTCGGTGTAGTAGTGGCTGAACTGGCGGAAGCCCAGCGTCAGGTAAAGAACCGCCACATTCCAGAGGAAACCGAGCAGGGGATTCGCGGCGCCCAGCATGAAATAGACCGCGGCGCAGGCAATCGTCGCCGGCAACACCGCCAGCAACCATGCAATCATGCCGTGCTGCTCCTGGCCGTCGTTGAAGTGCCCCTCGAAGAAGTGCGCATAGTGCGACAGTGGCACAGCGACCAGCTTGCGCTCGGCCAGCGGGCGCAACTGCTCCAGCAGCAGGACGACGATGAGGGAAATGACGGTCATGGGATTAGCGGGGACGGAGCGGCGGATGCTGGACCAAGAATTATCGCACTAGTGCCGGAAGTTGGGCCTGCGGCATCAGTCGCCGTAGAGCAGTCGATACAGGCTGACCAGCATGCCCGCCGTGGCGCCCCAGATGAAATAGCCCTCGTAGGGCATGGCGTAGTAGTGGCGCAAGACGCCGCCAATCTCCATGCTGTGGCGCTGGTGATTGGCCGGATCCAACAGAAAGGCGAGCGGCGTCTCAAATACCTCCGCCACCTCGAAGCTGTCCGGGTTGAGCTTGAAGGGTGGGCGCACCAAACCGACCACCGGGGTAACGCTGAAACCGGTGCCGGTGTGGTATTCGGGCAGGATGCCGAGAATCTCGATCCGCTCCGGGTCGAGGCCAATTTCCTCCTCGGTTTCCCGCAACGCCGTAAACACCGGGGACGCGTCGGTCAGCTCGCAGCGCCCGCCGGGAAAGCTCACCTGGCCGGCGTGATCGTTGAGATGGGCAGTGCGCTGGGTAAGCAGCACCGTCAGCCCCTGCGGACGTTCGACGATCGGTACCAGCACCGCGGCGAGCGTCAGCCCCTGCGGCACGGCGTCCTCCTCGACGGCCTTCAACTGGCGCGGCCCGGCAAGGCGCTGACGCAACCAGGCGGCCGTCGGCACGATGGCGTCCTGCTCAGCGAGGCGGGGCGGGTTGCTCAATTCAGTAACGCTTGCGCAGTGTCATGGTCTGGCCGTCGCGCTTCATTTCCATGCGGTTGAGAAAGCTCATGCCGAGCAGCGCTATCGGCATGTCGTGCTGGTGGACGATCCCCTCGACCTCGTTCAGGGTGACATCGCCAACGCGCACCGTGCTTAGGGTCACCAGCCAGGCCTGGGTAACGCCGTTGGCTGTCTGCACCATGACCGGCCGTGCGTTGGCAGTGCTGACATTGGCGCGACGGGCGTCGGAAGCGCCTAAAGCAATGCTGGTGGCGCCGGTGTCGACCATGAAGCGGATCGTCGCGCCGTTGACCGTACCGGTGGTGATGAAGTGTCCGCGGCCGTCGGCGGTCAGGCTGGTGCTCTGGGCGTTGCCGCCATCGCCGCCGGAATGCGCATGCTGGCCGATGGCCAGGCGCTGGCGCTTGCCGCCGATCTCGACCGTCGCGCTCTCCTGGTCCACGGCAAGCAGCCTGACGCCGCTGGCGTTGGCGCCGACCGGAACGGTGCGCGGCGCGCCGCCGTCGATGACCAGCACCGCCTTGCCCGGAAAAAGGCCAACCACGCCCACATCGACGGCCCAGGCCGGAAGCGCCACGCATGCGCAAAACAGCGCAGTCAGGCTAGAATGCGCCACTCGTCCTGTCCGTTTTCCCATCATGAAACCCGTTGCCATTTTCCGTCACTTCTACAGCGAAGGTCCGGGCTATTTTGCCACATTCCTCGACCGCCACTCGATTCCCTGGACGCTGATCCGCATCGACGAACAGGAAGCCTTACCGACCGCCATCGACGGCTTTTCCGGGCTCGTATTCATGGGCGGCCCGATGAGCGCCAACGATCCCCTGCCATGGATCGCGCAGTCCTGCGCCCTGATCCGCACCGCCGCCGTGGCCGGCCTGCCGGTGCTGGGCCACTGCCTGGGCGGCCAGATCATCGCCAAGGCGCTCGGCGGCGTCATTACCCGAAACCCGGTTAAGGAGATCGGCTGGGGCCCGGTTCAGGTGCTCGACAACGATACGGCACGCGCCTGGTTCGGCGATCTCGCCGGCTTCGATACCTTCCATTGGCACGGCGAGACCTTCAGCATCCCGCCCGGGGCGACACGGCTGCTGGAAAGCCGGCACTGTCCCAACCAGGCCTACGCCCTCGGCAAGCTCTTCGGCATGCAATGTCACGTCGAAATGACCGAGGACATGATCCGCCAGTGGTGCCGGGATGGGGCCGAGGAAATTGCCGCGTCCAACAGTCCGGCGGTCCAGTCGCCGGAAGTCATGCAAGCCGCCATGGCGCCCAAAGTGACGGCGCTCAACGCCGTCGCCGATCGCATCTACTCGCGCTGGATCGAAGGCCTGTAAAGGGACTGGTCAGTCCCTGAAATTGTTGAACTGCAGCGGCACGTCGGTAATGGCCTTGCGCACCAGCACAATACCTTCCTGCAGCACGTCCTTCTTGGCACCGGAAACGCGCACGGCCTCGCCCTGGATGCTGGCCTGCAACTTGAGCTTGCTGTCCTTGATGACCTTGACGATCTTCTTCGCCAGCTCGCCAGTGACGCCTTCCTTGACCGTCACGACCTGCTTGACCTTGTTGCCACTCACCTTTTCGATCTCGCCGCGATCAAGGTAACGCACGTCAACGTTGCGCTTGGCGAGCTTGGCCGTCAGGACGTCGTACACCTGGCCCAGCTTGAACTCATCGTCGGCGTACAGGGTCAGCGTGTCTTCACCCTGCTCGATGCGGGCATCGGAACCCTTGAAGTCGAAGCGGTTAGCGATTTCCTTGTTCGACTGCTCGACGGCGTTGCGCAGCTCGACCTGATTGACCTCGGAAACGATATCAAACGACGGCATGGCTTCCTCCGCTGACGGATAAGACCGTCCCGATTACTGAAAGTGACAGACGTAATCCAGCAGCTCGACCGTCTCGATGTCGAAGCTGCTGTTGGCCGGCACGCTGAACCGCTCGCCGGCGCCGTATTCCCGCCACTGACTTTCCCCTTTCAGGCGCACGCGGCAGCGTCCGGCGTTGAGTTCCATGATTTCCGGCGCAGCGGTGTTGAAGGTAAGTTGCGACGGGAAGATCACGCCGACGGTCTTCTTCGTGCCGTCGGCAAACAGCACGGTATGGCTGACGCACTTGCCGTCGAAGTAGACATTGGCCTTCTTCACTACCGAAACATTATCGAACTGCGACATGTCAGATTCCCCAGAGCTTCTTGATGATGGCCTTGGCGGCAAACCCCAGCATGCCGAAGGCCAGAACAAAAAACAGAACGAAAGTACCCATCTTGCCGGCTTTCGACTTCCATGCCAGTTCGCCAATGATGAACAGCATGAAGAGTATGAAGCCGCCGAGCAGAAAGGTCAGGCCGAAATCGGCTACCTCCTGCTCGGTGAAACCGAACAGCGTGCCGCCCATCCTCAGCGCTTCTTGCGCGCCCGGTTCGCGGCAATGCGCATGCGCAACGCGTTGAGCTTGATGAAGCCGCCCGCGTCGCGCTGGTCGTAGGCGCCGGCATCGTCCTCGAAGGTGGCGATGGTCGGGTCGAACAGCGAATCGGTCTTCGAGTCGCGGCCGACGAGGATGACGTTGCCCTTGTAGAGCTTCAGCCGCACCCAGCCGTTCACGGTCTGCTGGGTGTGATCGATCAGCGCCTGCAGGGCGCGCCGCTCCGGACTCCACCAGTAGCCGTTGTAGATCAGGCTGGCGTAGCGCGGCATCAGGTCGTCCTTGAGGTGCGCCACCTCTCGGTCGAGGCACACCGACTCGATGGCGCGATGCGCCTTGAGCAGGATGGTGCCGCCGGGCGTCTCGTAGCAGCCGCGCGACTTCATGCCGACGTAGCGGTTCTCGACCAGGTCGAGGCGGCCGATGCCGTGCCTGCCGCCGAGTTGGTTGAGCGTGGCCAGCAGCTCGTGGGCCTTCATCTTCTTGCCGTTGATGGCGACGAGGTCGCCCTGCTTGAATACCAGTTCGAGGTACTCGGCCTTGTTCGGCGCCTTCTCCGGCGACACCGTCCAGCGCCACATCGATTCCTCGGCCTCGGCCGCAGGATTTTCCAGGTGGCGGCCTTCGTAGGAGATGTGCAGCAGATTGGCGTCCATCGAATAGGGCGAGCCGCCCTTCTTGTGCTTCATGTCCACCGGGATGCCGTGCGTCTCGGCGTAGGCCATCAGCTTCTCGCGCGAGAGCAGGTCCCATTCGCGCCAGGGGGCGATGACCTTGA
>JAEHDO010000152.1 GCA_016880375.1 Betaproteobacteria bacterium
AAGTTCGGCGGCGTGTTGGCGGTAGCCGGCGACGACCACGCCGCGCGCTCATCCACCGTGGCGCACCAGACCGAGCACGTCTTCAAGGCCGTCATGATGCCGGTGCTGGCGCCCTCCGGCGTGCAGGACTACCTCGACCTGGGCCTGCATGGCTGGGCCATGTCGCGCTATTCCGGCTGCTGGGTCGCCTTCAAGGCGGTGGCGGACACCATCGAATCATCGGCCTCGGTCTATGTCGACCCGCATCGTGTTCGGATCGCATTGCCCGACTATGCGCTGCCATCGGGCGGGCTCAACATCCGCTGGCCGGACGACCGCCTGGTGCAGGAGGAACGCCTGCTGCATCACAAGCTCTACGCCGCCTTGGCCTACACCCGCGCCAACAAACTCAACCAGATCGTCATCGACAGCCCGAACCCGCGCATGGGCATCATCACCTGCGGCAAGTCGTACCTCGACGTACGCCAGGCTTTCGACGACCTCGGCATCGATGATCGGCTCGCCGCCGAGATCGGTATCCGCCTCTACAAGGTCGGCATGGTCTGGCCGCTGGAATCCGAAGGCGTGCGCCGTTTTGCCGAAGGGCTGGAGGAAATTCTCGTCGTCGAGGAGAAGCGCCAGCTTATCGAGTACCAGCTAAAGGAAGAGCTCTACAACTGGCGCGAGGACGTGCGTCCGCGCGTCATCGGCAAGTTCGACGAAAAGGGCGAATGGGCGCAGCCGCATGCCGAGTGGCTGCTGCCAGCCTGCGGCGAACTGACACCGGCCATGATCGCCCGCGTCATCGCCGCGCGCATCGGCCGCTACGTCACCTCAGACCGCATCAAGGCGCGGCTGGCCTTCCTCGAGGCCAAGGAGCAGGATCTGGAGAAGACGGTGGTCCCGATGCAGCGCATCCCGCACTTCTGCTCGGGCTGCCCGCACAACACCTCGACGCGCGTGCCCGAGGGCAGCCGGGCGCTCGCCGGTATCGGCTGCCATTTCATGGCGACATGGATGAACCGCTCCACCGCCACCTTCTCGCACATGGGCGGCGAAGGCGCCGCCTGGGTCGGCCAGGCACCCTTCACGGAAACGCGCCATGTCTTCGCCAACCTCGGCGACGGCACCTATTTCCATTCCGGCCTGCTCGCCATCCGCCAGGCCGTGGCGGCGGGTCATCCGATCACCTACAAAATCCTCTACAACGACGCCGTCGCCATGACCGGAGGTCAGCCCGTGGACGGCAACCTCAGCGTGCCGCAGATCGCGCGCCAGCTGGAGGCTGAAGGCGTCGGCAAGATCGTCGTCGTCACCGACGGCACCGAGCGCGCCTATGCCGCCTCCGACCTGCCGCAGGGCGTGCCGATGCGCCACCGCGACGTGCTCGACCTCGTCCAGCGCGAACTGAGGGAATTCCCGGGCGTCTCGGCGCTGATCTACGACCAGACCTGCGCGGCGGAAAAGCGCCGCCGCCGCAAGCGCGGCAAGTTCCCCGATCCGGCGCGGCGCGTCTTCATCAACACGGATGTGTGCGAGGGCTGCGGCGACTGCTCGGAGCAATCCAACTGCCTTGCGATCTCGCCCGTCGAAACCGAGTTCGGCCGCAAGCGTGCCATCGACCAGTCCGCCTGCAACAAGGACTTCACCTGCCTGAACGGCTTCTGCCCCAGTTTCGTCACCGTTGAGGGCGGCCGGCTGAAGAAGGGCAAGGCCATCGCGGTCGACGAGAGCGGCTTCGCCGCCCTGCCCGAACCGCAGATTCCGGAGACGAAGGAACCCTGGGGCATCCTCATCACCGGCGTCGGCGGCACCGGCGTCATCACCCTCGGCGCGCTGATCGGCATGGCGGCGCATCTGGACGGCAAGGGCGTCACCGCGCTGGACATGACCGGCCTGGCGCAGAAGTTCGGCGCCGTCTTCTCGCACGTGCGCATCGCCGAGCGGCCGGAGGACATCCACGCCGTGCGCGTCGCGGCCGGCGAGGCCAACACCCTCATCGGCGGCGACATCGTGGTTTCCGCCAACACCGAGACGCTGGCAAAGATGAAAGCCGGCGTCACGCGTGCCGTCGTGAATTGCGTGGCCACGCCGACGTCCGAGTTCATCCGCAATCCCGACTGGCAGTTCCCGCTGGAGAAAATGCAGCACACCATCGAGGAGGCGACCGGCGAGGGCCGCGTCGACTTCATGGATGCCAACGGCCTGGCGACGGCGCTGATGGGCGACGCCATCTTCGGCAACCTGATCCTGCTCGGCCACGCCTGGCAGCAGGGCCTGGTGCCCGTGTCCCGGACAGCACTGCAGCGGGCCATCGAACTCAACGGCGTGGCAGTGGAAGCCAACCTGAAGGCCTTCCTCTGGGGCCGGCGCACCGCCCATGATCGCGCTGCGGTGGAACGCTACGCCCGCCCGGCTTCAGCCGTTGAACTGCCTCACACGCAATCCCTGAACGACATCATCGCGCAGCGTGTCGCATATCTAACCGATTACCAAGACGCCGCCTACGCCGACCGCTACCGGACACTGGTAGGCAGGGTGAGCGCAGCGGAAGCATCCCTCGGCTCGACGCGGCTCACCGAAACTGTGGCAAAAAACTATTTCAAGCTGCTGGCAGTGAAGGACGAGTACGAGGTGGCGCGGCTGCATGCCGACCCGGCCTTCCACGCAAAAATCGCTGCCACTTTCGAGGGCGACTACCGCCTCAACTTCCTCTTGGCGCCGCCGCTGCTGGCCAAAACCGATCCCGTCAGCGGCCGGCCGCTGAAGCACGCCTACGGGCCGTGGATGCTGACGGCGCTGCGCTGGCTGGCGAAGCTGACATTCCTGCGCGGCGGCCCATTCGACGTCTTCGGAAAATCGGCGGAGCGACGCCTGGAGCAGCGCCTCATCGTCGAGTACGAGCGGGACATCGCCGGACTACTCCACCGCCTGGATGCGACGAACCTCTCGGCCGCCATCGAACTGGCCAGCCTGCCCGAGCACATTCGCGGCTTCGGCCACATCAAGCTGCGTGCCGCCGAAGCGACGCAACTGAAGCGACAGGCTTTGCTGGAAGCGTGGCGCAATTCTGGCGCCCCGGAGCCAAAAGCGTCATGAATTATGTACAACACGCGCTGCTCACGCCCAGTCCCGCAGCGGCAAATCCGGGAGTAAGATGCGGCCATTGCGCTACAGGAGGGCATCATGTCCACTGAAAACCCTAATGCCGATCCGCTCGAGTTCCTCAAGGGCATGTGGGGCAGCATGGGCTTCGCTGTGCCCGGCATGGTGACGCCGACGCTGGACGTGGGTGAGATCGACAAGCGCATCACCGACCTGAAGACTGTCGAAGGCTGGTTGCGCATGAACCTCAACATGCTGCAGATGAGCATCCAGGGCCTGGAAATGCAACGCGCCACGCTCGCCGCCATGCAGGCCATCAGCCAGTCGGCCAGTTCTCCCGAGGCCAATGCCAATCCCTTCGCCAATCCGGCACTGTGGCCCTGGAACATGATACAGCCGGGTACTGCCCAGACAACCGAAACGCCGAAAGACGAGCCGGAAAGGAAATAACTCAGCCGGCGCCGAGCGCAACGAGCCACACCGGCATCGTCAGCATCGCCCCCAGCGTCGTGGCCGAGATCAGCCAGGCCACGCCCGCCCCGTCCCCGCCCATGCGCATCGCCAGGATGTAAGCTGAACTTGCGGTCGGTAGCGCGCCGAACATCACCACCACATCGAAATACACGCCCTGAAGGCCCAGCGCACGCGCCGCCATCCAGGCGATGGCCGGCACGGCGAGCAGCTTCACGCCAAGCAGGAAGGCTAAAGGCAGATGATTGCCGGACTCGCCGCGCAGCTTGAGCGCCGCCCCCACCGCCAGCAGGCCGAGCGCAATCGAAGCCTCCGACAGGCGCGCCAGGAACTGGCCGGCCACCTCCGGCAGCGCTGCACCGCTGAGATTGAACAGCAGGCCGGCGAGCGTGCCGAGTATCAGCGGATTGCGCGCAATCTCGCGCATCACTCCAAGCTGGCCGTGGCGCGCGAGCATCCACACAGAAGCCAAATTGGCGATCGGTACCATGGCGCCGATGAGGATGCCCATCGCAGCGATGCCGGACTCACCGTGCAGCTTTGCCGCCACTGCCAGGCCGATATAGGAATTGAAGCGATAGGCACATTGGAACTGGGAGGCGAAGACCATCGGGTGCGGGCCGAAGAGGGGGCGCGCCAACAGGCCCAGCAGCATGCCGCCGCCCATCGCCGCCACGCCAGTGAGAACGAAGGGCGCGGCGGCGGCGAAATCGATGCGCGTGCGGGCGATGGCGTAAAACAGCAGGGCCGGGAACAGCACGAAATAGATCAGTTTCTCCAGGCCGCTCCAGAAGTGGTCGCCCAGATGCATCACCCTGCGCAGGCAGAAGCCGAGCAGGATGAGGGCGAAATCGGGTAGCAGGACAAGGGCTGAGGACAAAATGCCGCCGGCGCCGCAAGGTGGTCAGAAGATCAGATTATGCCTTGCCGACGCAATTTATCGATGGCATCCGCATCGAAACCGGCCTCGCGCAAAATCTCATCGCTGTGCTGGCCCGGCGCGGGTGCATTGCGCTCGATGGTGAATTCATAGTCGGAGAGCTTCCAGGGCGGCGCCAGCTGGGGCAGGCCGTCGGCCTCGATCACCATGCCGCGTGCCTGCAGCTGCTCGTTATCGAGCGCCTCGCCGATGTTGAGCACCGGCGTCACGCAGCAGTCGACTTCCGCAAACCTGGCGACCCAGTGGCTTTGCGGCTGGCTGGCGAAGACGGCGGCGAGATCCTGCTTTGCCTTCTCCCCCTTCGCGCCGAAGGCGAGATGAAAGGGCTTGAGATCGGGCCGCTCGAGCGTGTCGCAGAGCAGCTCCCAGAATTTCTTCTCCAGCGCGCCCACCGCCATGTGGCGCCCGTCCGCCGTGGCATACACGCCGTAGCAGGGCACGCCGCCGGAGAGCAGGTCGGTGCCGCGCGGCGGCGGCGCCAGTCGTGCCAGCAGGCCGGCCAGGGGAAACACGGCGTGCGCGAACACGGCATCGGTCATGGCGACATCGACATGGCGGCCGCGTCCGCTGGCATGCG
>JAEHDO010000153.1 GCA_016880375.1 Betaproteobacteria bacterium
AAGCCCGCTGGATTACCTGGCCGAGCTCGAAGCCGTGGCCGCGGCCTATAACGGCTTCAACCTCCTCTTCGGCGACCTGGAATGCCTGTGGTGCTTTTCTAATTGCGGCGAAGGCGAACAGGCGCTCTCGCCCGGCGTGTATGGCCTGTCGAACCATTTGCTCGACACCCCCTGGCCCAAGGTTGCCCGTGGCAAGTCGGCCCTGAATGCAGCCCTTCGGGCCTTGCCCGACGAAATGCCGTTATTCGCCCTCTTGCGCGACGACAGCATCGCGCCCGACGAGGCTCTGCCGCGCACGGGCGTCAGCGTCGAATGGGAGCGGCTGCTCTCTGCAGCCTTTGTAAGTTCGGCAGGCTACGGCACGCGCTCGGCAACGGTCCTGTTGAGGGATGCCGCCGGAAATACGCGCTTCATCGAGCAGGGGTTCCTGGCGGATAACCCGTCGGGAGAAAGGCGGGAGTTCGCCTTTGTCGTCTCGCAGCCGCCTACTCGGTGATTTCCACGGCCGTTCGCGCCGGCACGAGGTCGAACAGTTCGAGGATATCGGCATTGCGCATGCGGATACAGCCGATCGAATGGGCTTGCCCCAGCTCGGTGCCGTCAGGCGTGCCGTGGATATAGACAAAGCGGCGCATCGTATCCACGTCTCCCAGACGATTGCGCCCCGGTTCGCATCCAGACAACCAAAGGATGCGGGTCAGGATCCAGTCGCGCCCAGGATGCTGGTCCGCGAGTTCCCGCGAATAGATTTCGCCCGTCGGTCGCCGCCGGACGAAGACGGCGTTCTCGGGTTGCCCTTCACCAATCTTCGCTCGCACGATATGGCGGCCACGCGGCGTGCAGTAGCTGCCGCGCTGCTCCCCCGGCCCCATCTTGGAGGTCGAGACCGCATAGGTGCACAGACTTTTACCGGAATCGTCGAAGAGCTCGAGCGACTGGCGGGAGAGGTTGATGCGGATCTTCATTTCAGGCGGTTTCCGTCCTGCCGCGCCTGGCGGCAAAGAAGTTCGTCAGAAGCGCGCTGCATTCGCCGGCGAGCACACCTTCCTCGACGGCCGCGTGAAAATTCAGGCGCGGTTCGCCGAAGAGATTTACGACACTGCCGCAGGCGCCGGTTTTCGGGTCTCTTGCACCGAACACCACTCTGGCAATGCGCGCGTGGATGATGGCCCCGGCACACATCACGCAGGGCTCCAGGGTGACGTAGAGCTCGCAGCCGGGCAACCGGTAATTCCCCATGCGGCGGGCCGCGTCCCGAAGGGCTACGATTTCCGCATGTGAGGTCGGGTCCTGACGTGAAATCGGCGCGTTGAAACCGCGCCCGATAATTTCACCGTCCTTGACCACCACGGCGCCTACCGGCACCTCTCCCAACGTGCCGCCCGCCCGCGCCAGGCGCAACGCCTCGGCCATGAAGCCTGCCTCGACAGTTTTCGCCGCAATCATGAATAACCATCCCTTGCTTCGAAGGAAAAGCTAGCGTTAAATTCACGCCCCGACTGCGGGGTTCGCAAGGGTGGATACGTCATGACAGTCTGGCTGCGCTTTTCACACCAGGGCTCGACCAAGTTCGGCTTGTTCGACAAGGATACCATCGAGGTCTGTGCGGGTGACCCATTTGCCGGGGCAAAACCGACCGGCGAGCGCCTCACCCTGGATGCCGTGACCCTCCTCCCGCCCTGCCAGCCGACGAAAATGATCGGCCTGTGGAACAACTTCGCGGCCCGTGCCGAGGTCGAGCAATTGCAGCGTCCCGAGCACCCCCTCTGGTTCGTCAAGACGAACAACAGCTTTGTGGCGCATGGCGAGCCGATCCGGCGGCCGGCGGGCTACGAAGGCCCGGTGGTCTTCGAGGGTGAACTGGGCATAGTCATCGGCAAACCCTGCCGGAGCGTCAGCGAGGCCGAGGCGGATAACCATATATTCGGCTATACCTGCGTAAACGACGTTACTGCCCGTCAGGTTTTGCGCAGCGATCCGAGTTTTCCGCAATGGAGCCGCGCCAAGAGCTTCGACACCTTCGGGCCTTTCGGGCCGGTGATCGCCTCCGGCATCGAGCCGGACACGCTGACGGTGAGGACGCTGGTGAACGGCGAGGAGCGACAGAACTACCCGGTGGCCGACATGTTTTTCCGGCCGCGAGCCATCGTCAGCCTGCTGTCGCAGGACCTGACGCTGATGCCGGGCGACATCATTGCCTGTGGCACTTCGCTCGGAGCCGGCCCGATCGAGGAAGGCGATCTGGTGGAAGTCGAAATCGTGGACGTGGGCAGGCTGGCTAACCGCTTTTGCTGATGAGATGCACTACTCCCACTCGATCGTCGCCGGCGGCTTGCCGGAGATGTCATAGACCACGCGGTTGATGCCGCGCACCTCGTTGATGATGCGGTTGGAGACCTTGGCCAGCAGGCTGTAGGGCAACTCCGCCCACTGGGCCGTCATGAAGTCCTGGGTCTGAACGGCGCGCAGGGCCACCACGTTTTCGTAGGTTCGGCCGTCACCCATGACGCCTACGGAACGCACCGGCAGGAAGACGGCGAAGGCCTGGGAAGTCTTTTCGTACCACTCGGCCGCGCGCAGTTCGTCGATGAAGATGGCATCGGCCCGGCGCAGCAGATCGGCGTATTCGCGCTTGACCTCCCCCAGGATGCGCACCCCCAGGCCGGGGCCCGGGAAAGGATGGCGATACACCATGTCGTGCGGCAGGCCGAGCGCCACGCCCAGTTCGCGTACCTCGTCCTTGAACAGTTCGCGCAGCGGCTCCAGCAGCTTGAGATGCAGCGTCTCCGGCAGGCCGCCGACGTTGTGGTGCGACTTGATGGTGTGGGCCTTCTTGGTCTTGGCGCCGGCAGACTCGATCACATCCGGGTAGATCGTTCCCTGCGCCAGCCACTTCGCATTGGGCAGTTTTTCTGCCTCAGCCTGGAATACCTCAACAAAGTCAGCCCCGATGATACGGCGTTTCTGTTCAGGCTCGGTCACGCCTGCCAGCTTGCCGAGAAACTGACTGGCGGCATCGACATGGATGACCTTGACGCCAAGGCTGCGGGCAAAGGTCTTCATCACCTGCTCCGCCTCGTTCAGACGCAGCAGGCCGTTATCCACGAAGACGCAGGTAAGCTGGTCGCCGATGGCGCGATGGATCAACGCCGCTGCGACCGAGGAATCGACGCCGCCGGACAGGCCAAGGATCACCTCCTCCGTCCCGACCTGCGCGCGGATTTTCTCGACGGCTTCGCCGATGTAATCCGGCATGTTCCAGTCGCCCGTGCAGCCGCAGATGTCCAGTACGAAGCGGGCGATGATGGCCTTGCCCTGAATGGTATGGGTTACCTCAGGATGGAACTGCACGCCGTAGAAGCGGCGGGTCTCGTCGGCCATGCCGGCTATGGGCGTCGACTCATTGCCGGCGATGACCTTGAAGCCCTGCGGCAGTTCAGTAACCTTGTCGCCGTGGCTCATCCACACGTCGAGCAGTCCGTGGCCTTCGGCATTAACACTGTCCTGGATGCCTTCCAGCAGCTTGGAGTGGCCGCGGGCACGAATTTCCGCATAACCGAACTCGCGCTTCTTCGCGCCCTCCACCTTGCCACCCAGTTGTGCCGCCATGGTCTGCATGCCGTAGCAGATGCCCAGAACCGGTATGCCGAGCTCGAAAACAGCCTGCGAGGCGCGATAGGCTTCCTCTTCATACACTGAATTGGGCCCGCCGGAGAGGATGATGCCGACCGGTGCGAACTCGCGGATGAAGGCTTCGGAAACGTCGTAGGGATGCAGTTCGCAATAGACCTG
>JAEHDO010000154.1 GCA_016880375.1 Betaproteobacteria bacterium
GCAAGGTCGAGCAGCGCAACTTCGACATCCGCAAGCAGCTGCTCGAATACGACGACGTCGCCAACGACCAGCGCAAGGTCATCTACCAGCAGCGCAACGAGCTGCTCGAGACGGACGACATCTCCGAAACCATCACCGCCATGCGCCAGGGGGTGCTGCACGACACCTTCCGCATCTATGTGCCCGCCGACAGCGTCGAGGAGCAGTGGGACATCGCCGGCGCGGAAACGGCGCTGGCCGCCGACTACCAGCTGCCGCTGCCGCTCGGCGAGTGGCTCAGGGCCGAGCCGAACCTCACGGACGAGGATATCGTCCGGCGCATCCTGGAGGAAGCCGACAAGCGCTACGCCGCCAAGGTCGAATTGGTGGGCGCGGAAGCCTTCCATCATTTCGAGCGCAACATGATGCTGCAGAGCCTGGACACCCACTGGCGCGAGCACCTGGCGGCCCTCGACCACCTGCGCCAAGGCATCCACCTGCGCGGCTACGCCCAGAAGAACCCGAAGCAGGAATACAAGCGCGAAGCCTTCGAATTGTTCGAAGGGCTGCTGCAGGCGATCCGCAACGAAGTCACCAAGCTGCTCATGACCGTCGAGATCCGCTCGCAGGAACAGATCGCCGAGAGCGAGCCGCAGGCGGCCGTGGAAAACGTGCAGTACCACCATGCCGACTACGACGAAGCGCTCGGCGCCGCGGACGAGGCGGAAAAGCCGGCCCAGCCGCAGGTTCGCCAGGGCGAGAAGATCGGCCGCAACGACCCCTGCCCCTGCGGTTCCGGCAAGAAGTACAAGCACTGCCACGGCAAGCTGAGCTAGGGCCCCAGGCAGCCGTTCCCATGCCCGTCAATCTGCGCCCGCCCGCCGCCGCCAGCCTGTTCCCCGTGCCCGGCGTCGCCCTCGGCATCGCCCGGGCCGGCATCCGCAAGGCCAACCGCCGCGACCTGCTGCTGCTCCGCCTCGACGCCGGCGCCGCCGTCGCCGGCGTGTTCACGCAAAACCGCTTCTGCGCCGCGCCGGTGCTGCTCTGCCGGGAACACCTGGCGGCGTCGCCGCAGGCGGGCGGCATCCGCGCCCTCGTGGTGAATACCGGCATCGCCAACGCCGGCACCGGCGAGCCCGGCCTGCGGGCGGCGCGCGCCACCTGCGAGGCGGTCGCCCGGCTGCTCGGCTACTCTCCCTGGCAGGTGCTGCCGTTTTCCACCGGCGTCATCATTGAGCCGCTGCCCGTCGAGCGCGTCGAGGCCGGGCTGCCCGCCGCTATCGGCGACCTGCGCGAGGACAACTGGGCCGCTGCCGCCGAGGCCATTATGACCACCGACACCCTGCCCAAGGCGGCCTCCAGAAAAGTCAGCCTCGGCGGCACGGCGGTCACCGTCACCGGCATTGCCAAGGGCGCCGGCATGATCCGCCCCAACATGGCCACCATGCTCGGCTTCCTCGCCACCGACGCGGCGGTGGCGCAGCCGCTGCTCGGCCGGCTGGTGCGCGAGGCGGCCGATGCCTCATTCAACTGCATTACAGTCGACGGCGACACCTCCACCAACGACTCCTTCGTGCTGATCGCCTCGGGCAGGGCCGGCAATGCGCCCATCGTCGACGCCGCCTCGGCCGACTATGCCGCGCTGAAGGAAGCCGTCACCGCCGTCGCCGCGGAGCTGGCCCAGGCCATCGTGCGCGACGGCGAGGGCGCCACCAAGTTCATGACCATTGCGGTGCGCGGCGGCCGCGACGCCGCCGAGTGCAAGGCCGTCGGCTATGCCATCGCCCACTCGCCGCTGGTGAAAACCGCCTTCTTCGCCTCCGACCCCAACCTCGGCCGCATCCTCGCCGCCATCGGCAACGCCGGCATCGGCGACCTCGACGTGTCGTGCGTGAAACTGTGGCTGGACGAAGTGCTGGTTGCCGAGAATGGCGGCCCGGCGGCGAGCTACCGCGAAGCGGAGGGTGCGCGGGTCATGCAGCAGGCCGAGATTGCGGTGCGCATCGACCTCGCCCGCGGCAACGC
>JAEHDO010000155.1 GCA_016880375.1 Betaproteobacteria bacterium
ATGGATTTCAAGGTGCCCTCCGCCTTGTGCGAGGCCGAGGCGGATTTCGCCGTGTCCCCGGGACTGACTTTGCCGAAACCCCCGATGGCCGCCTTGAGGTTGCTCTCGGCGTCGATGAGGAAGTTGGCGGCGACCACCACCGGCTCGCCCTCCCTGACGCCCTCCAGCACCTCGACGTAGTCGCCGGCACGCACGCCGAGCTTCACCTCGCGCGGCTCGTAGCGTCCCGCATTTTTGTCACCTCCCGTTTGCACCAGCACGACACGGCGCACGCCGCTGTCGATCACCGCCGACTGCGGCACTGCCAGCACCTTCGCGCCGCCCGCCGCCGCCAGTTCCAGCGAGGCGAACATGGCCGGCTTGAGCAGCCCGCCCGGATTGACCAGCTCGACGCGAACCGGCACGCTGCGCGTCTCCGCCTTCAGCGTCGGATAGACGTAGCTCACCGTGCCCTCGAACACCCGGTCGGGATAGGCGTCGATGCGCACGCTCGCCTTCTGGCCGACGCGCACGCTGCCGATGTCCTGCTCGAAGACGTCGGCGACCACCCACACCGAGGACAGGTCGGCCACCTGGTAGAGCATCTCGCCGGGCATGAAGCGCATGCCGGCGACGGCCTTCTTTTCCATGACGATGCCTGAAGCCGGCGCGCGCAGCGTGAGCGTGCGCCGCACCTCGCCGCCCTCGCGCAGGCGGGCGAGCTGCTCCTCGGAGATGTCCCAGTTGCGCAGGCGCGCGAGGCTGGAGTCGGCGAGCTGCTTCATGCCGGCCTGCGCTTCCGGCCCGGCGTCCCTGAGCGATTCGCGGCCCTGCGCGGCGATGGCGTATTCCTTCTGCGCCGAGACGAGTTCCGGGCTGTACACCTCGGCCAGCGGCTGGCCGCGGCCGACCGGCTGGCCGGTGGCGTTGACGTGGAGCTTTTCGATCCAGCCCTCGAACTTCGGCGCCACGGTGTGCAGGCGGCGCTCGTCGACCTCGATGCGGCCGCTTGCGCGCACGCTGCGGGACAGCTCGCGCATGGCGGCAATTTCCGTGCGCACGCCGAGCTTCTGCACCTTCTCGGTGCTGATGACGATGCCGCTGCCCGAGTCGGCGGTGTCCTCTCCTTCGTACACCGGAATGTATTCCATGCCCATCGGGTCCTTCTTCGGCACCGGCGAGGTGTCGGGCAGACCCATGGGGTTGCGGTAAAAGAGTAGCCTGCGTTCCTGCTTCGCGCCCTCCATCTGCGCGGCGGCTGGCGGCGCTGCGCCCTCATGCCCGCCGCGGCTGCCGAGCCAGTAGCCGGTGCCGAGCGCGGCGGCCACAAGCACCAGGACAACAATTGCCGTTTCTTTCTTCACAGTTCTTCTCCCAGCAGCCGTTCGATTTCGGCGAGGCGGAATTGCGCCTCGGCCTGCGCCTTGAGGCGGTCCAGTTTGGCCTTGCGGATCTGCCGCTGCGCGTCGAGCAGCGTGGCGAAATCCAGCTTGCCCGTCTCGTAGCCCGCCAGCGCCGCCTTGAAGGCCAGGTCGGCCTGCGGCAGCAGGGCGGTGGCGACGAGCGCTTCCAGGCGCCGCGCGGAATCCAGCGCGGAAAGGTTCTCGGCCAGTTCGGCGGAGGCCTGGTTCAACGCCGCTTCCTTGCGCGCGCGCGCCGCGGAGGCCATCGCCGCCGCCTCGCGCTCCTGCGAACGGCGCGATTCCTGCTGCAGCGGAATGTTCACCTCGAACATCAGCTCCCATTCGGTGACGCGGTTGCGCGTCTGGATCGGCGAGACGCCGACGGTGAGGTCGGGATAGCGGTTCTTCGTCACCAGCTCGCGGTTCTTCTCGGCCGCGGCGATCTGCGCCTCCTGCGCGGCCAGCTGCGGGTTGGCCGCGAGCAGGCGCGCTTCGAGGGCGACGTAATCGAGCTTCGCCGGCGGCGGCAGTGGACGCAGCGCCTGCGGTTCCGCCAGCGGCGCAGCAGGCGGCCGGCGCAGCAGCGCGTTGAGGCGCGCTGCCGCATGGTGGTGCTCGGTCTCCAGCATCAGCAGCTCGCCCTTCAGCGTGGTTTTCTCGACCTGGGCGCGCACCACGTCCTGCTGGGGCACCAGCCCGTCCGAATAGCGCGCCTGGGCAAGCTGCTCCAGGCTGCCGCCGAGCCGCAGCAGTTCCTGCGCCAGCTTCAGGCTGTGGCCGACGTAGTAATACTGGGCGAAGGCGGCCTTCACCTTCGCCGCGAGTTCGGCCCAGGTGCCGGTGCGGCGCGCCTGCGCCTGCGCCGCGTCGGCTTCGGCAACCTCGCGCTTGAGGTCGCGCTTGCCCCATAGCGGAATGGTCTGGGCCACGGTGTACTTCGCGCTGCCGACACGCGCAGGCAGCAGGTTGAAGTCGCCGTTGCCCATCTGATTGCCGACGTCGCGCAGTTCCAGCCGCCCCATCGGATCGGGCAGGGCGCCGGCCGGCTGCACGCGCTCGCGCGCGGCCTCGGCCTCGAAGCCCATCGCCGCCAGCTCCGGGTTCTGCCGCCGCGCCAGTTCGAGCAGCTCCTCGACGCGCGCGCCGGGCGGCGCTGCCTGGGACGCCGCCTGGCCGCTCCACAACAGGGCGCACAGCGCGCCGGCCATGAGGTGTCGTATCTTCATGCCGCCTCCCGCTGCGGAAACTATTTCGCTGCCCCGATGCGCGAAATGACGTAATGGCCGTCGGCGCCCTTGACGAGGCCGAAGTCCACCTTCTGCTCCGGCTTGATGCCCGTCAGCAGTCTGGCGTCCTGCACCTTGATGTCCATGGTCATGGCCGGCCACTTGATGGCGGGAATCGGCTCGTGGGCGAGCTTGACGACGCCGGCGGCGGCGTCGACCTTCTTGACGACGCCCTTGCCCGGAATGTCCTCGGCGGCAACGGCTGCGAATGGAACGGCTGCCATCAGCAGCGCGGACAGGATCAGTGTCTTCATGGTCTTGCTCCTTGTTTTGCCAGGATCAATGTCCGGCATGGGTTGAGGCGGGTTTTGAGAGCGGCGTGAAGCGGGCGGTTTCGGCTTCTTTGCCGGGCAGTGTGATCGTGACCTCCACTATCATGCCGGGCGTCGAGGCGTATTTGGCGAAGCCCCGCAGGCGATTGTCGCCCTCGGGATAGAGCGTGGACGTGGCCTTGAGCTGGCCGGCTGCCATCTTCGCGCTTCCCTTGGCGCCCTGAACGTCGATGCTGTTCTGGGCGTGGTCGGTGACGTAGACGACGATCGGGTTTTCGCGCACGGTCTTGCTGTTCTTCACGACCACCAGTTCATAGTGGTTGGGGCCGGCCATGCGCAACTGGCCGCCGTGCGGCGCCTTCAGGGTGTCCAGATAGGCGTCGTCGTGCGCCAGGGCCGGACTGCCCAGGAACGCCGCGAGGCATACAACAGATTTCCACGATTCCACGTCACGTCTCCTTGAGAAAAGGATGCGAACAAAGCGGGAGGGCGCGGCGAACGACGGCGGCGCCACGGGCGCCGGCAGTCGGAGGGGGAAACGAAACGCGCGCCCGCTTTCAGAAGCGGGTGGCGACAGGGGGCGGGTTGGGCTCTTCCGGGGTGTGCGAGGCGGGCTGCAGTTCGGCCTCGGACAGGAAGGTAAGGCTCATGGAAATGCCGGCGGGCGTGGCCTCCGGCGAGGGCATCATGCCGGCGCAGGCGAGATGGCAGATGCCGCATTGCTCGCAGACAAATCCACCTGACACCGGCTGCGCATCGGCCGCCGCCTCCCCGGTGTGTCCCGGACAATGCTCGGCCTGTCCGACGGCCGCCTGCGCGCCGATCTGCAAGGGCATGACCAGGGAGGCCAGCGTCTGCAGCGGCAGCAGGAGAGCGAACAGCAGGGCGATGAACTTGCGCAATCGAGGTTCCTGAAAAATCGCGGCAACGCCATGAAAGACCGGGGTTTGCCGCTTAAGTTCCGGCTAAAGTTACTCCACCGTCACCGACTTGGCAAGGTTGCGCGGCTTGTGCCTCCGGCCGGCGCTTCGCGCCTTAACTTCGGCTTCGCCGAAGTTAGCCTGCGCCGTAAGCCACGCGGTACGCCACTCCAACACCGCACCTATTCCACGGTAACCGACTTCGCGAGATTGCGTGGCTTATCCACGTCCGTGCCCTTGACCAAGGCGGCATGGTAGGCGAGCAGTTGCAGGGGTACCACGTACAGCACCGGCGAGAGCAGGCCGTAGTGCTCGGGCATGCGGATGATGTGCACGCCCTCCGACTCGGGGATCTCACTGCCGGCGTCGGCGAAGACGAACAGCTCGCCGCCGCGGGCGCGCACTTCCTGCAGGTTCGATTTCAGCTTTTCCAGCAGCGCATCGTTGGGCGCGACGGCAATTACCGGCATGTCGCTATCCACCAGCGCCAGCGGGCCGTGCTTGAGCTCGCCCGCCGGATAGGCTTCGGCGTGGATGTAGGAGATTTCCTTGAGCTTCAGCGCACCTTCCAGCGCGATGGGGTAGTGCACGCCGCGGCCAAGAAAGAGCGCGTGCTGCTTGCCGGCGAAGGCCTTGGCCCAGCCGGCGATCTGCGGCTCCAGTTCCAGCACGCGGCCCACCGCCAGGGGCAGGTGGCGCATGGCGACGAGATGCGCCGCTTCCTCGCGCGCGTCGATTCGCTCGCGCAGCTTGGCCAGCGTCACGGCCAGCAGGAACAGGGCGGCGAGTTGCGTCGTGAAGGCCTTGGTCGAGGCGACGCCGATCTCCGGGCCGGCACGGGTGAGGAACCTGAGCGCCGCCTCGCGCACGATGGTCGATTCCGCCACGTTGCAGAGGGCCAGGGTGCGCGACTGGCCGAGCACGCGGGCGTGCTTCAAGGCCGCCAGCGTATCGGCGGTCTCTCCGGATTGCGAGATGGCGACGACCAGCGCCTCGGGATTCGGCACCGAGGTGCGGTAGCGGTATTCGCTGGCGATCTCCACGTTGCAGGGCAGGCCGGCGAGCTGTTCGATCCAGTAGCGCGCCGTCAGGCCGGCATGATAGCTGGTGCCGCAGGCGAGGATGAGCACGCTTTTGGCGTCGGCGAGCATTTCCGCCGCGCCGGCGCCGAACAGCTGCGGCGAGACGGAATGCGCCGCGCCGATCATTTCCAGGGTGTTGGCCAGAGCTTGCGGCTGCTCGAAGATTTCCTTCTGCATGTAATGCCGGTAATGCCCCAGCTCGACGGCGTCGGCGGAGAGGGTGCTTTCATGCTTCGGCCGGTCGACCGGCGTGCCGTCGGCGCGCACGATGCGCACGCCGCCCCGGGCGATCTCGGCGATGTCGCCGTCTTCGAGGTAGATCAGGGAGCGCGTCACCTGCAGCAGCGCCGCGGTGTCCGAGGCGGCGTAATGGCCATCCTCGCCCAGTCCCAGCAGCAGCGGCGCGCCGTGTCGCGCGACAACCACGCGGTGGGGCTCCTTTTCCGAGAGCACGGCGATGGCATAGGCGCCGACCAGTTCGGCACAGGCGGCGCGCACGGCGGCGAGCAGATCGGCCTGCGATTTCAGCTTGTGCTGGATGAGGTGGGCGATGACTTCGGTGTCGGTTTCCGACTCGAAGGCGTAGCCGAGGCCGGCCAGGCGCGCCTTGATCGCTTCGTAGTTCTCGATGATGCCGTTGTGCACCACCGCCAGGCCGCCGGAAACGTGGGGATGGGCGTTGCGCTCCGAGGGCACGCCGTGCGTGGCCCAGCGCGTGTGGGCGATGCCGACGCCGGCGGTCAGCCCTTCGGCGCGCGTGGCCAGTTCCGCCACGCGCCCGACGGCGCGCAGGCGGTGCATGCCGTTGTTGTGCACGGCCAGGCCGGCCGAGTCATAGCCACGGTACTCGAGTTTGCGCAGGCCTTCGATGAGAATGGGGACGATGTTGCGGTCGGCGACCGCGGCGACAATGCCGCACATGGTTACCTTTTCTTCACCGGGCGTTTCCAGCCCGGAACGGTGGTCTGCTTCACCCGCGTGATGGTGAGCTTGTCCGGCGGCGCGTCCTCGGTGAGCGTGGTGCCGGCGCCGAGCGTCGCGCCGCGGCCGACGGTGACCGGCGCGACGAGCTGGGTGTCGGAGCCGATGAAGGCATCGTCCTCGATCACCGTGCGGTGCTTGTTGGCGCCGTCGTAGTTGCAGGTGATGGTGCCGGCGCCGATGTTGACGTTCTTCCCGATGGTGGCATCGCCGACATAGGCGAGGTGGTTGGCCTTGGAATGGTCGGCGATCGTGCTGTTCTTCACCTCGACGAAGTTGCCGATGTGCACGTCCTCGCCGAGCCGGGTGCCGGGGCGCAGACGGGCATAGGGACCGATGCGACCGCCGGGACCGACCTCGGCCTCCTCGATGTGGGTAAAGGGCGCAATGCGCGTGCCGGCGCCAACGACGGCGTTCTTCAGCACGCAGTGTGCGCCGACCTCGACGCCGTCGCCGAGCACGACGCGGCCCTCGAAGACGCAGTTCACGTCGATCGTCACGTCGCGGCCGCAGTCGAGTTCGCCGCGCACGTCGATGCGGTCCGGGTCGAGCAGCGTCACGCCCTGCTCCATCAGCAGCAGCGCGTTGCGGTATTGATGCAGGCGCTCCAGTTCGGCCAGCTGCACCTTGCTGTTCACGCCGAGCACTTCCCAGGAATCCTCAGGCTGGGTCGTCGCCACCGGCATGCCCTCGCCGATCGCCAGTCGGACGATGTCGGTGAGGTAGTACTCGCCCTGCGCGTTGTCGTTGTCCAGCGCCGGCAGCCAGCGCTTGAGCGCCGCAGTCGGGGCGGCGATGAAGCCGGTGTTGATCTCGCCGATGGCGCGCTCATCGTCCGTCGCGTCGCGCTCCTCGACGATGCGCACGATGCGGCCGTCGTCGTCGCGCACGATGCGGCCGTAGCCGCCCGGATCCTCCAGGTATTCCGTCAGCACGCCGAGGCCGCTGCCGGCCTCTTCGATCAGGCGGGACAGGGTGGCGGTGCCGATCAGCGGCACGTCGCCGTAGAGCACCAGCGTGGGCGCGGCGGGATCGAGAAAAGTCAGTGTCTGCAGGACGGCGTGGCCGGTGCCGAGCTGGGGTTCCTGCCGAATCCACACGAGATCGGCGGCATTGAGGGCGTCGCGCACCGCCTCGCCGCCGTGGCCGTAGACAACGCAGATTTTCCCCGCGCCCAGTTCGCGCGCCGTATCGAGGACATGCGCCAGCAGGGGCCGTCCGCCCAGGCGGTGCAGCACCTTGGGCAGGTCCGAGCGCATGCGCTTGCCCTGGCCGGCGGCGAGGATGACGACGTTCATGACGAAAGAATCAGGTTGCGAAGGGAAAATTCTAACATGCGGCCCGGCAGGCCCTGAAAGAACGAGGGCGGCCGAAGCCGCCCTGTCTGCAATGCAGCCGATCAGCGCGGCAGCGTGCTCGATCCCATGAGGAATTCGTCGACCGCGCGGGCGCATTGGCGACCTTCGCGGATGGCCCACACGACCAGCGACTGGCCGCGGCGCATGTCGCCGGCGGCGAAGACCTTGGCGACGCTGGTCTTGTAGCAGCCCTCGCCGTCCGTGGCGGCCTGGGCGTTGCCGCGGGCATCCTTCGCCACGCCGAAGGCGTCGAGCACGCCGCCCACCGGGGAAACGAAACCCATGGCGAGGAAGGCGAGGTCGGCCTTGACGATGAACTCGCTGCCGGGGATCTCGCTCATCCTGCCGTCCTTCCATTCGAGGCGAACGACCTTGAGCGCTTTCAGCTTGCCTTTCTCGCCGATGAATTCCTTGGTGGCGACGGACCAGTCGCGGCTGCAGCCTTCCTCGTGCGAGGAGGAGGTGCGCAGCTTCATCGGCCAGTAGGGCCAGGTGAGCGCCCCGTTTTCCTTCGCCGGCGGCTGCGGCAGCAGCTCGAACTGGGTGACCGAGGCGGCGCCATGGCGGTTGGAGGTGCCGACGCAATCGGAGCCGGTGTCGCCGCCGCCGATGACGACGACGCGCTTGCCTTTCGCCGAGATCGGGTTCTTGCCGTCGCCCGCCACTTCCTTGTTCTGCGGGATGAGAAATTCCAGGGCAAAGTGCACGCCGGCCAGGTCGCGGCCGGGGATCGGCAGGTCGCGCGGATGCTCGGCACCGCCGGCCAGCACCACCGCGTCAAAATCCTTCACCACCTTGTCGGCGGCAATGGTCCTGGCCGCATCATTAGCGATGCCCTGCGGCAATTTCGACGAGGCGACCATCACGCCGGTCCTGAACTGGACGCCCTCTGCCGCGAGCTGGGCCATGCGCCAGTCGATCAGGCGTTTGTCGAGCTTGAAGTCGGGAATGCCGTAGCGCATCAGGCCGCCAATGCGGCTGTTCTTCTCGAACACGGTGACGTCGTGGCCGGCGCGCGCCAGTTGCTGGGCGGCGGCGAGGCCGGCCGGGCCGGAACCGACCACGGCGACCTTCCTGCCGGTCTTTTTAAGCGGCGGCTGCGGACGCACCCAGCCGTTTTCGCCCGCCTTGTCGATGATGGCGTGCTCGATCGACTTGATGCCGACCGCGTCGTTGTTGATGTTGAGCGTGCACGCCGCCTCGCACGGCGCCGGGCAGATGCGGCTGGTGACTTCGGGAAAATTGTTGGTCGAATGCAGCACCTCGATGGCCTGCTGCCAGTTGCCGCGATAGACCAGGTCGTTCCAGTCCGGAATGATGTTGTTCACCGGGCAGCCGCTCGAGCAGAACGGGATGCCGCAATCCATGCAGCGCGCGCCCTGCTGGGCGGCCTGTTCGTCGGTCAGGTGATGAACGAATTCCCGATAGTGCTTCAGGCGCTCGTCCTTCGCCTCGTAGGCTTCGGACAGACGTTGGTACTCCATGAATCCTGTCGGCTTTCCCATTACGCTGCCTCTAACTGGTTCTTCTGAGCGGCCATTTCCTTCAATGCGCGGCGATACTCGTTGGGCATGACCTTGACGAACTTGCCGCGGTAGCGATCCCAGTTCGAGAGGATGTGCCGGGCGCGGGCGCTATCGGTGTATTGCGCGTGCTTCTCGATCAGCGAGCGCAGCAGTTCGTCGTCGGCGCGTCCGAGATGATGGACGTCGACCTTGCCGTGGGATTCCACTTCGCCCGTCTCGCTGGCGGCCTCCTCCTCCGGCACCGGTTCGAGCGCCACCATGGAGAGGTTGCAGCGCTTCTCGAAGCCGCCCGCCTCGTCCAGCACGTAGGCAACGCCGCCGCTCATGCCGGCGGCGAAGTTGCGCCCGGTCTGGCCGAGGACGACCACCGTGCCGCCCGTCATGTATTCGCAGCCGTGGTCGCCGACGCCCTCCACCACGGCGGTCGCGCCGGAGTTGCGCACGGCGAAGCGCTCGCCGGCGACGCCGCGGAAAAAACACTCGCCGGCTATCGCGCCGTAGAGCACGGTGTTGCCGACGATGATGTTTTCCTCCGGCGCGCCGCGGAAGGCCGGCGACGGCTGGACGACGATGCGCCCGCCCGACAGGCCCTTGCCGACGTAGTCGTTGGCCTGGCCGGTGAGTTCCAGCGTGATGCCCTTCGCCAGGAAGGCGCCGAAGCTCTGGCCGGCGGTGCCGTCGAGCCTGACGTGGATGGTGTCGTCCGGCAGGCCGGCATGGCCGTGGCGGCGGGCAACCTCGTAGGACAGCAGGGTGCCGACGGTGCGGTTGACGTTGCGCACCGGCGTTTCGATCGTCACTTTGCGGCCCTTCTCCAGCGCCGGCCCGGCTTTCTCGATCAACTGGTGGTCGAGCGCCCGGGCTAGGCCGTGGTCCTGCGCCTCGGCATGGTGGCGCGCCACTTCGGCCGGCACTTTGGGTTGGGCGAAGATCCTGCTGAAATCCAGGCCCTTGGCCTTCCAGTGCGCGATGCCCTGCCTCATGTCGAGCAGGTCAGCGCGGCCGATCAGCTCGTCGAACTTGCGGATGCCCATCTGCGCCATCAGTTCGCGCACTTCCTCGGCAACGAAGAAGAAATAATTAACGACGTGCTCGGGCTGGCCGGTGAACTTCCTGCGCAGCGCCGGATCCTGCGTCGCCACGCCCACCGGGCAGGTGTTGAGGTGGCACTTGCGCATCATGATGCAGCCCTCGACGACCAGCGGCGCCGTGGCGAAGCCGAATTCGTCGGCGCCGAGCAGCGCCCCGATC
>JAEHDO010000156.1 GCA_016880375.1 Betaproteobacteria bacterium
GATGGTTGCGGATGTTGCGCAGGCCGTCGGTGGCCTGCTCCAGTCCGCCATTGATGTGGTAGATGACCTTGTTGACATCGGCGCTCTTGCCGGCGGTTCCGCCTCCCGCGGCCCAGGCCGCGGCGGAAAGGCAAACAAGAACGGCAGCCAGGACGCGCTTCAGCAGGCTGGGGGTTTCCATAACGATTCCTTTCATAAGCGTTACGTTCCGGGCATGACTACGGCCGCACCACGGTCCAGCCCTGCCGGCTCTTCTCGACGATCTCGATGACGCCGGCCTTGACGTAGCCGATCTTCGGGTGCATGTCGGCGTGGGCAAGCTTCTGGCCCTTCATGGTGTTCTCGCACATCAGCACCTGGGCGCCGCCGGCCAGGGTTTCGTCGATGCGGTTCGCCAGCGTCGAATCGAACTTGAGCATCCCCGAGCCATAGCCGAAGACGACGAGTTCGATGTCCACTTTGTCCTTGCCGTATTCCGCCTGGACGTTCTTGACGACATTCAGCGCCTGGTTCCAGTTCTTCGGATCGCCATCGCTGACCTGGATGACGACCCCGTGTTTGGCCTTTTCGGCCATGGCCGGGGCCGCGCCGAAGGCAATAACCGCACAAGCGGCAAGGACATGGATGAAAGTTCTGCGGATCATGGTGTCTCCTCTCTCTGTGGTATGTTTGGCCGTCTCTTGTGGTTTCGGCGGCTCAGATAAGACGGACCCGGCCCCGGGTTTATTCCTCCGCGCCGGCCGTGGCCGCAGGGAATAAATTCCGCTCCTGCCGCGTCTCTCGTTTGCGGAGGGCATTTCCATGAAATGGTTGCAGTCGAGGGAGCAGCGCGCGCTGGCCGGCCGGATCGAGGCGAGCCGGAAACAGCTCTATCGCGTGGCCTTCTCCTGGTGCCACGACGCGGCCCTGGCCGACGACCTGGCGCAGGAAACCATGGCGCGCGGCCTGGCGCGGATCGAGCAGCTGCGCGAGGCCGAACGCCTGACGGCGTGGCTGTTCGCGATTCTCCACCGCTGCTGGATCGACCACCTGCGCCTGCGCCGCGAGGATCTCGACGAGGAAGTGCTCGCCGAGCTGCCGTCGATGCTGCCGGGGCCGGACGGCCATGCGGAAACCCAGGAAACGGTGGGCCGGGTGCGCGCCGCGGTATCGGCGCTGCCGCTGGGCCAGCGCCAGGTGGTCACCCTGGTGGATCTGGAGGAATTCAGCTATGCGGAAGTCGCCGAGATCATGGCGATTCCGATCGGCACGGTCATGAGCCGGCTGTGCCGCGCGCGCGAGGCGTTGCGCGGCCTGCTCGAAGCAGCCGCCCAGCAGCCGCGCCTGAGGAGCGTGAAATGAGCGACCTGCGAAAAAATTTCTCCGACGAAAACCTGAACGCCTTCGTCGACAACCAGCTCGGCTCGCAGGAGCGCGAGGAGATTCTCGCGGCCATTGCCGAAGACGCCGAACTCGGCCAGCGCCTGTGCGCATTGCGCTCCACCAAGGAGCTGGTGCGCCATGCCTACGACCAGATGCCGGCGGCACAGCGCAAGCAGGCGCGCCGCGTCTCGCTCTGGAGCGGCGCGCTGGCGGCAGGGGTGGCGCTGGTCGTCGGCGTGCTGCTCGGCTGGCAGGGGCACCGTGCGGCCGGACCGGGGTCTCCGGAAGCGTTCGCCTGGACCGGCAAGCTCTTCGCCGCGCAGCCGGCGCGAGTGCTGATCCACCTGGACAACTCGCAGACGGAGCGGATGGAAGAAGCCCTAGAGATGGCGGAGGCTTATCTCGCCAAGGCAGGCAAGGC
>JAEHDO010000157.1 GCA_016880375.1 Betaproteobacteria bacterium
CTCCGCCGCCTGGCTGCTGGCGCAGCGCCACGCCGTCACGCTGTACGAGGCGGCGCCGCGCCTGGGCGGCCACAGCAACACCGTGGACGTCACGCTCGACGGCGTCACACACCCGGTCGATACCGGCTTCCTCGTCTTTAACCACAAGACCTATCCGAACCTGACGGCGCTGTTCGCCCACCTCGGCGTCGACAGCGTCGAGAGCGAGATGTCCTTCGCCGTCCGCCTCGAGTCGCCGCGGCTCGAATGGGCCGGCTCCAGCCTGGCCACGGTCTTCGGCCAGAAGCGCAACCTGGTGCGGCCGGAATTCTGGCGCATGCTGTCCGACATCCTGCGCTTCAACCGCGAGAGCGTGGCCTGGCTGCAGCGCGAGGCCGACGAATCCATGACCCTGCGCGCCTATCTGGATGCCGGCGGCTACTCGCGCGCCTTCCGCGACTGGTACCTGCTGCCCATGGCGGCGGCGATCTGGTCCTGCCCGGCCGGCCGCATGCTCGACTACCCGCTCGCCACCTTCGTGCGCTTCTGCCACAACCATGGCCTGCTGCAGGTCTTCGACCGGCCGCTGTGGCGCACCGTGCAGGGCGGCGCGCGCGAGTACGTGAGCAAGCTCGCTTCAGGCATCGAGGACATCCGCCTCGGCACGCCGGTGCGGCGCGTCTTCCGCACGCCGCGCGGCCTGCTGCTGGCGCACGACCGCGAGGTGGAGGAATTCGACCACGTCGTGCTGGCCTGCCACAGCGACCAGGCGCTGGCCATCCTCGACGAGGACGCCAGCCCGGCCGAACGAAAGACGCTCTCGGCCATCCGCTACCAGCCCAACCACGCCGTGCTGCACACCGACGCCGCGCTGCTGCCGCGCGACCGGTCGCTGTGGTCGGCCTGGAACTACCTGTCGAGCGGCACGCAAGGCGGCGAGCATCCGGTCTCGGTGTCCTATTTGATCAATCGCCTGCAGCCGCTGCCTTTCCGCCAGCCGGTGGTGGTGACGCTGAACCCGCAGCGGGCGCCGGCGCACGAGAAGACGATCGCCTCCTTCACCTACGCGCATCCGATCTTCGACGGCCCGGCCATCGCCGCCCAGCGCGACCTGCCCACGCTTTCCGGGCGCGACCGCGTCTGGTTCTGCGGCGCCTGGAACGGCTACGGCTTCCACGAGGACGGCCTGCGTTCGGGGCTGGCCGTGGCCGGCGCTTTCGGCTGCCGCGCGCCCTGGCACGGCCAGATGAGCCGGGTAGCATGAGTTCGGCACAGATCCAGTTCGGCTCGGTGATGCACCGCCGGCTGCGGCCGGCCGGGCACCGCTTCACCTATCCGGTGTTCGGATTGCTGCTGCCGCTCGATCGGCTGGACGAGGCGGAAGCGCCATTCTTCTCGGTGAACCGGCCCAACCTGTTCTCCTTCCGCTACGCCGACCACGGCGCGCGCGACGGCTCGCACCCGCTGCCGTGGATCCGCGCCCTGCTGGCGCGCGAGGGCGTCGCCGCCGACGGCGAGATCTGGCTGCAGTGCTTCCCGCGCATGCTGGGCTACGTCTTCAATCCGGTCAGCTTCTGGTACTGCCATGACCGTGAAGGCCGCCTGGCCGCCGTGCTGGCCGAGGTCAGCAATACCTTCGGCGAGCGCCACAACTACCTCGTCGCCCACGCCGACGGCCGGGCCATCGGCGAGGACGAGGCGCTGGCGGCGCGCAAGGTGTTCCACGTTTCGCCCTTCATGGCCCTCGACGGCGTCTATCGCTTCCGCTTCCGTGCGAGGCTGGACGACCCGCGCCGCCTGGCGCGGGTGGACCTCGCCGACGCCGGGGGCGACCTGCTGCACACCGCCATTTCCGGCCGCGCCGCGCCGCTCACCGGCACGCGACTCATGCGCGCCTTCTTCGGCTATCCCTGGATGACGCTGGGCGTGATGGCGCGCATCCACTGGCAGGCGCTGCGGCTGTGGCTGAAGCGCGTGCCCTTCTTCCGCAAACCCGAACCCCCGCTCGAGGAGACGACGCGATGAACGAAACCCTGACGCTCGACCTGCCGAAAACCGCCCTGCCGCGCCGCGCGCGCGCGGCGCTGCGCCTGCTCGAAGGCCTGCGCGGCGGATCGCTGGAACTGACCTTGCCGGGCGGGCTGCGCCAGCGCTGCGGCGAGGGGCCGCGCCAGGCTTCAATGGACGTCGCCGACTGGGACGTCTTCGACGAGGTGCTGGCGCGCGGCGACATCGGCCTGGCCGAGGCCTGGATCGACGGCCGCTGGACCTCGCCCGACCCGGCCGCCCTGCTCACCCTGCTGGCGGAGAACCGCGATGCCCTGGCGCGCGCCCTCTACGGCAGCGCCTGGGCGCTCGCCGGCGCGCGCCTGCGCCACCTGTTCAACGCCAATACGCGCGCCGGCTCGAAGCGCAACATCCTCGCCCACTACGACCTCGGCAACGA
>JAEHDO010000021.1 GCA_016880375.1 Betaproteobacteria bacterium
CATCGGCAGCCAGTCGAGCCGATGGACGATGCTGCCGGCGTTGCCGTGCAGGAACAGCACCGTGGCGCGCGCCTCGGTCGCCGGCACGAACCAGCCATGCAGGGTCTCGCCGTCGGCCGTGGCGATGTGCACCTCCTCGAAGGGCAGTTGTAGTAACGCCGGCGTGGCGCGGTCTTCGCGCCCCATTTCCGGGAAGTAGATGAAGCGCGACTGGAAGACGAACAGCAGGGCGGCGAGCGCAGCGTAGCCGAGCACAAGTCCAATGGCGAGGGTGCCGAGCAGCCGCATGGCGGGCCTTTATTTGTCAGCGACGATTTCCAGGGAAAAAGTCAGTTCCGGCAACACGGCGTCGATCGGCCAGGACAGGGTCAGGCAGGCCGCCTGCATGATCTTCTCGAAGCCGGCTTCGGACTGCGAGACGGTGTAGTGCGGCCGCGCCTTGATGTCCACCGGCCGGCTGGCGCTCAGCACCAGACTGCCGCCGAGCGCGCGGTCGTCCAAAGTCAGTCTCTGCGACGCGGCGAGATCCAGTGCCTGGCCGAAGCCGCAGGGGATGCTGCCGTCGGCGAGGATGTAGCGGCCCGAGTAGCCGTCGCAGCTGGGCAGGGCGAGATTGAGCTCGACCGAGAAGCGGCCGCCGGGCACATTGCGCAGGCGGTAGGCGACCTGAAGCGTGCGCCCGGCCAGGGTGATGGTCTTCGTCACCTCGCCGCCGTCGAGCGGGGCGGTGAACACGGCATTCATCAGCGGCGCCTTGAAGGCTTCCACCTCATACTGCGGCCAGGCCGTCTCGCCGTCGAGGCGGTGCCAGGCGTCGGTGAAGAGCCGGCGTGGGCGCGCGTCGGGCACGACGTCGGCCGGGGCTATGACGTCCTTGAAGGCGACGCGGTCGTGGGCGGAGGTGATACCTTCTCCGTCCGTAGCCGTCGGGGGAGCGGCGTCGAGTTTATGGTAGTAGTGCTCGGCGCGCTGCGTCAGCACGTCGCCGAAGTTGTGGGCCAGGCCGTAGGCGTCGAGTTCACACAGCGCGGCGTGGGCATCGAGCTTCACCACCGCCTGCAGGTCGGCGTTGCCGAGGAACAGCTCGCGCACACCGTCGAAATCCGGATCGCCGACCGCCAGCGGCGGGCGCGGTGCCACGGCATCGAGCGCCGCTTCAAGCTTGAGCAGGTTGCAATAGACTTCGCGCCGCAGGTGCGGCAGGTAGAGGCCGCCAAACAGGCCATGCCAGTAGGCGTCGTTGGCCTGGGCGCGGTAGAGGTGTTCGGTGAGGGCGGCGGTGCGCCCGCCGGGCGGCAGGGCGGCGAGCCGGTCGGACAGCGCCAGCATGCGCTTGTGCATCCAGTTGGACTCCGGATAGCGCATGAAGAAGTTCTTCCAGATGCCGCCGCGCACGAATGGCTTGGTGCGCTCGTAGCGCCCTTCTCGTTTCTCGCGCTCGACCACTTCGTCGTAGACTGCCGCCGCGCGCGCCGGCAGCGTCCACTCGTTCATCTCGATGTAGGAGGTGGTCGGCAGGTAGATGATGCCGCGCGTCGTGCTGCGGGCATGGAATGCGCTATACGTCTCGGTGCGGATGAGCGGCGAGGC
>JAEHDO010000158.1 GCA_016880375.1 Betaproteobacteria bacterium
GGGCACCGACGCGCAGGGTGAAGTCACTGTTCGCCTGGCCAAGGATGGCCGCGTGGTGAACGGCCAGGGTGCGGATACCGATATCGTCGTCGCTTCGGTCAAGGCCTATATCAATGCATTGAACAAGCTGGTTTCCAAGCCCGAGAAAGTAAATCCGCAGGTATGACAGCAGGGGCTGGCCAGTACGGCTTCGCCGTGTTTCAGGGGCTGACTTTGCCGGTGGCGCGGGCAAAAAGTACGGCGCTGCCGAACAAGGCGACGGCGAGGGCTATTTCAGCGCCAGCGAGCCAGGCTGAAAGGCCTCGCTCGGTGGTGACACGCACAATCCCTTCGGAGAAATAGGCCAGCGCCAGCAGCGGTACCCACTGGTGTGTGTAACGTCGGCCGCGTAGCAGGCCAAACAAGGGCGCCAGTAGCGGCAGCGCCTTCAGCGCGAGCCAAGAGCCCCCCATGCGCAGGGGTGCCCACCACAACTCCCAGGCCAGGCAAAGGAACAGCAAGGCCACCAGACTGATTGTCGCGGCGTAGTTGTAATGACGGGCGGCTATAGGCATGCATAGCTTCCGGTAGAATCGCGGCATTCTATCGGAACGGAACGCTTAGATGCGTCTGGTCGGTCCCTTGCCCGATTTCCTCACGCGCTGCTTCGCCCGCTTTCGCGAGGAGCGCTGCGCCCAGGCCGCCGCCAGCCTGGCGTTTACTACGCTTCTGGCGCTGGTGCCGCTGCTGACCGTGGCGTTGGTATTGATATCCCAATTCGACCTCTTTTCCGGGTTGGGCATGGCGCTGCGGAACTTTCTGCTGGCGAATCTGCTGCCGGAAAAGGCCGGCAACGTCATCACCGCTTATGCGCTGCAATTCACCCAGAAGACGGGACGCCTGACGGCACTGGGCACGGGCATGCTGGTGCTCACTGCCTTGCTGTTGATACTCTCGATCGACCGGGTGTTCGGCCAGATTTGGCGGGTAAAGCAACCGCGACCAGTCTTCAGGCGCATCCTCGTCTACCTTGTCGGGCTGGTGCTCGGGCCTGTCGTATTGGGGGCCTGCGTGGCTGCAGCGACCTACCTGATGACGGCATCGCTCGGATTGGTGAATGAGCCGAAGTGGGTGACCAACCTGTTCCTGAAAATGCTGCCTGCTCTGCTGCTTGCGGCCTTGTGCGCCCTGATTTACTACGCCATGCCGAATCGCCCGGTGGCGCCCCGGCACGCTGTTACCGGAGGCATGGTGGCGGCGCTGGGCTTCGCCCTTCTTCAGCGCGGTTTCACTTTTTACTTGTCGGCGTTTCCGAACTACAAGCTGATCTACGGGGCATTCGCCACGCTGCCGATCTTCCTGGTCTGGCTCTATCTTTCCTGGCTGGTGGTGCTGGCCGGGGCCCTGACTACCGCGGTACTTGGGGAGATGCGTCAGGCAAGGAAATGATCACGTTGGATAAGGATCCGATTCAAACTGGAACAGCTCGATCGCGCCGGTCTGCAGGTCAAGGCTGACAAGCCTTCCCTGCATGACGTGGGTTTTATCTTCCCCGGAGACGACGAAGAAGCGTCGTGCGTTGAAAGCGCCGGCGGGGGCGATCAGTGCAGGGTGCTCCCTGAGGGCCGGGATGGCAGGCAGCAGCAGCCCGGGAGTGGGCAACTGGGTGGGGTCACCGTTGCGAAACATGAGTTGTACTGAACGGGCAGCAGGGGCGACCAGTTCCAGGCCCAATTCGATGTGCTCCGGATTCTCGCTTTTCATCCAGCGCACGACGCAGATGCTCCAGGACTTGTCCGGCGCAGGACGCAATGCGATGACGCTGCCCGGCACCAGCCCTTCGACTTCGCCGGCAACATGCATTACGGCATAGCCCGCAGGACTTTCGTTGAGCACCATCCACTCGGTCATGTGCGGCATGCCCGCCCCGGTGCCCTCGGGTGCTCCACCGTGCTCCAGCAATTGCCACAGCTCATTGAGTCCGACGCAGACTTGGGCGCGGAAATTGTTATGGCGGCGCGAATGCTGGCGATGCGGAGGATGCGCCCAGTGCGCTTGCAGGCGCTTTAAAGCGGCAATGCCGCCCTGTCCGGCAGCACGTTCCGGCAGCCGCAGATTGCCGGCATGCATGCCGCTTTCGAGGGCGGAAACCTGTTCGCCTAGCAGTCTGGCCAGTAACTGGCATGAGCAGTAGAGAAGGTCGCCGTGGCCGGGGGGAATGCGGCGATTGGGGGGCACCGGCCCCATATCGCGACTGCTGTCCATCCAGTACCAAAGCCCCTCCTCCTCAGGAGGGGGCGATGGCAGCAGGCTGACCGTGGCGGAGAACTGGCCGAGGTATTCGCTCGCCAGCGCGATTTCTTCCGGCGAAAATCCCTCGGGCTGGGCTGCCGCCAACGCCAGAAGGCCCTTGTAAGTTTTTTCCGCATCAAGCGAGAGGCCGGGAATTATTGTCGCTGCCGGATCGTAATTTGCCCGCGCCGACTTGGCCAAGGCATGGGCGCGGCGCCACAGTCCGGAGGGTGGCGGGCAGGCAACCATGTAACTGGTTTCCAGGGCCTCGGCGAGGCTGCGCAGGGCGCGGGCGGCAACGGAAGCTGCATTGCGACGCTTGCTGTGGGCCAGGCGATCGGCGTCAAGCAGGACCCGCTCATAGCCGGCCGCGATGCTCTCGTGCACGGTGATCTGCAGGGTGGCCATGGCGCGCAATTCCTTGCCGAGTGGCAGGCTGGCTTCGGTGAGGCGCGTCTTCAGGGCAAGGGAGAGCCGGTGCGCCCGGTCATAGAAGAGGTCGAGAATGCGGTGGTATAGGGCATCCTCCAGGCGGGCGCGGCCCAGCG
Source organism: Betaproteobacteria bacterium (assembly GCA_016880375.1). Classification (GTDB taxonomy): domain Bacteria; phylum Pseudomonadota; class Gammaproteobacteria; order Burkholderiales; family Rhodocyclaceae; genus Desulfobacillus. The sequence continues at coordinate 2,820 of JAEHDO010000158.1, forward strand.
CAGCCAGTTCTCCATTCAACTGGGCCAGATCCTGCGCCGGGTCTTCCGGGATCGGCGACGCGAGCCAGTCCAGGACGTGTGCGAGGTCGTCGGACGGGCGGAATTTTCGGACAGGAGCTGTGTTTGACAAGGGCGCGTCGGGCCGCGAGGCGGCTCAATAAGTCATAACGGGTTCATTGTAGAGGAATCGGCCGGTCGGGCAAGGGGGCGCTTCCTTGCCTGATGTCGCCGCCCGACTTGGCTTGTTCTTGTTTTTCAGACTGTTTTCCATTAATATAGCGGCCTTTTTAGCTTCGGCTGCCTTGGCTTCGCTTTTCGGGCCAAGTGTGCGTCGAATCTCCGTTTTCCGATTTCAACCAAGGGTTAAGCACATGGTCGTCATTCGACTTGCCCGGGGCGGCGCCAAGAAGCGTCCGTTCTACAACATGGTCGTCACCGATTCGCGCAAGCGCCGCGATGGTGCCTGCATCGAGCGCGTCGGCTACTACAATCCCGTCGCCGGCGAGAAGGAGCAGGGTCTGCGTGTGGACATGCTGCGCATCGAGCACTGGACGAGCAAGGGCGCCCAACTCTCGCCTACCGTGGCGCGTCTGGTCAAGCAGTTCGCTGCCAAGCCTGCTGCCTAAACTCGCATGATCGTCCTGGGGCGTATTTCCGCCCCGTTCGGCATTCGCGGTTGGGTCAAGCTTCAGGTATTCGGAGACGACCCGCAGGCCTGGGCACAGATGCCGCAGTGGTGGCTGGGTGCGGATGAGCAGGATCCCGAGGGGACATGGCAGGCAAGGCAACCGGCGGAATGCCGGATGCACGGGAAAGGCCTGATCGTCCGCTTCGAGGGTATAGAGGATCGCAGCGCGGCCGAGAAACTGGCTGGACTGTATGTCGGTGTGCCTCGCGAGGCATTGCCGAAGACCGGCAAAAACGAATTTTATTGGGCCGACTTGATCGGCCTGGTCGTTGTCAATCAGGCCGGAGAACCGCTGGGGCGTGTCGCCGAACTGGTGAGAACCGGTGCACACGAGGTACTCGATGTGCGCGACGAGGCCGGCTGCCAGCGCCTGCTGCCCTTCGTGTCAGCGGTAATCAAGGAGGTGGATCTGGCCGCGCGCCGGATTCGGGTGGACTGGGGGAGCGACTGGTGAGCATCGCTTTCGATGTCATCACGCTGTTCCCGGAGATGTTCGCCGCGGTGGCCGATTACGGCATTACGCGGCGCGCGCGCGAGCAGGGCCTGTGGCACCTGTCTCTGCGGAATCCGCGCGATTTTGCGGTCGACAACTACCGTACGGTGGACGACCGGCCCTACGGTGGGGGCCCGGGCATGGTGATGCTGGCCGAACCGCTGGAAAAGGCGATTGGCGCGGCCAGGGCAAGCCAGCCCGGCGCGAAAGTGATCTGCCTGTCGCCGCAAGGCCGGCCTCTCAGCCATGCGCGGGTGCTGGAACTAGCGCAGGAGGCTGGAGCGATCCTGGTCTGCGGCCGTTACGAGGGCATCGACGAGCGCCTCGTCGAGCGTTGCGTGGATGAGGAGGTCTCGCTGGGCGATTTCGTCCTCTCTGGGGGAGAGATCGCGGCGATGGCGCTGATCGACGCGGTGGTGCGGCAGTTGCCGGGCGCTCTCAACGATGCCGATTCGGCGGTGGAGGAATCCTTTGCCGCGGGGCTGCTGGATTGCCCGCACTATACGCGGCCCGAGGTGTACCAAGGGTTGCCCGTGCCGCCGGTGCTGCTCTCCGGCCACCACGCCGAGATCCGGCGCTGGCGGCTGAAACAGGCGCTGGGGCGCACTTGGCTGCGGCGGCCGGAACTGATCGAGCGCCGGAAGTTGAGCAAGGAAGAATCCGTCCTGCTTGAGGAGTTCAGGCAGGAGCAGATGAAGTGAAGTAGCAGGTTAATCAACGAGAAACGCGCGCATCATGCCACGGCATGCTCTGCGTACAAGGCCAAGGGCCATTCGACTTAGGAGCAAGGCAATGAATCTCATCGAGCAACTGGAACAGGAAGAAATCGCCCGCCTGGGCAAGACCATCCCCGAGTTCGCCCCGGGCGATACGGTAATCGTCAACGTGAACGTCGTCGAAGGCGAGCGCAAGCGCGTGCAGGCGTACGAAGGCGTGGTGATCGGCAAGCGCAACCGCGGCCTGAATTCCGCCTTCACGGTGCGCAAGATTTCCTCGGGCGAGGGCGTCGAGCGGACCTTCCAGACCTACTCCCCGCTGATTGCCAGCATCGAGGTCAAGCGCAAGGGGGACGTGCGACGCGCCAAGCTCTACTACCTGCGCCAGCGTTCCGGCAAGTCGGCGCGCATTCGCGAGAAGCTTGCGTTGTCCAGCAAGTCGGGCGAGTAAGGGAGAGAAAGCCGATTCAAAGCAAAACGGGGCGCAATGCGCCCCGTTTTGCTTTTGTGCAAGCTTCAGCCCACGAGCTTGTTGCGCTCGATGAGGGCATAGGCCGAGTGATTGTGTATCGACTCGAAGTTCTCCGACTCCACCACATAGGCATCAATGCGTTTCTCGCGGTTGAGCAGCGCCGCCACGTCGCGCACCATGTCTTCGACGAATTTCGGGTTGTCGTAGGCGCGCTCGGTGACGAATTTTTCATCAGGCCGCTTGAGCAGGCCATACAGTTCGCAGGAGGCCTGGCTCTCCACCAGTTGCACCAGTTCCTCGATCCAGACGAAGTCGTTGGTCGTTGCCGTGACGGTGACGTGCGAACGCTGGTTGTGGGCGCCGCGCTCGGAGATCTTCTTGGAGCACGGGCAGAGACTGGTGACCGGAACCACGACTTTCATGTAGAAGCGGTACTTGCCGCCTTCATGTATTTCACCGACGAAAGTCACCTCGTAGTCGATCAGGCTCTGTACGCCGGAGACCGGGGCCTTTTTGGCAATGAAGTAGGGAAAGGTCATCTCGATGTGGCCTGTTTCGGCTTCCAGCCGCTTGACCATCTGGCGCAGCGTCGGCTCGAAATTCTCCACGGAGATTTCCCGCTCGTGGCTGTTGAGGATCTCGACGAAGCGGGACATGTGCGTGCCCTTGAAGTTGTGGGGCAGGCCGACATACATGTTGAAGACGGCGATGGTGTGCTGCACGCCACCGTTCTTGTCCATCACCTTGACCGGGTGGCGGATCGACTTGATGCCGACCTTGTTGATGGCCAGCTGGCGGGTATCGGCGGAGCCTTGGACGTCGGGTATGGCCATGGTATCGCTCAGGTTCATGGTGTTCTCTCTCGGGGCAGGTCTATTAGCGTTCTCTTTTGAACGCATCCTACCATTCCCGACGGAATCACTCAAGTATTGCCTGTTTCACCCTTTCTGCAATGCTCCGGGCGTCCAGGCCCAACTGTGCCAGGAGGGTGACGGAATCGCCGTGTTCGGTGAAGCGGTCGGGCAGGCCGAAGCGCAGCAGGCGGGTATTCAGGCCTTGCTCTTCGAGCGAACGGGAGACTTCCGCGCCGGCACCGCCGATGACGGCATTTTCCTCCAGGGAGACGAGCAAGTCATGGCCAAAGGCCAGTTCCCTGATCAGGGCATGGTCGAGCGGCTTGATGAAGCGCATGTTGGCGACGGTGGCATCCAATATTTCGCCCGCCTCGAGGGCCGGGGCCAGCATGCTGCCGAAGGCGAGCAGGGCGATGCGCGATCCCGGGCGGCGGATGTCGCCCTTGCCGAGCGGCAGGGCGGTCAGCGGCTTCTGCGGTGCTACGCCGGGGCCGTGGCCGCGCGGATAGCGCACGGCGCTGGGGCCGTCGTGGAGAAAGGCCGTGGTGAGCATTTGCCGGCATTCGTTCTCGTCGGCGGGTGCCATGACCAGCATGTTCGGCACGCAGGTCAGGTAGGACAGGTCGAAGGCGCCATTGTGCGTGGCGCCATCGGCGCCGACGAGGCCGCCGCGATCGAGCGCCAGCATCACCGGCAGATTCTGCAGGGCAATGTCGTGGATGAGCTGGTCGTAGGCGCGCTGCAGGAAGGTCGAGTAGATTGCCACCACCGGCTTGATGCCCTCGCAGGCGAGACCGGCGGCGAAAGTCAGGGCGTGCTGCTCGGCGATGCCGACATCGTGGAAGCGCTGCGGGTATTCATCGGCGAAGCGCACCATGCCGGAACCTTCGCGCATGGCCGGCGTGATGGCGACGAGTCGTGCGTCCTGCGCTGCCATGTCGCACAGCCAGTCGCCAAAGACCTGGGTGTAGGTGGGGCCGCCGCCCTTGCCCTGCTGGATGCCGTTCTCGCTGTCGAACTTCGATACGCCGTGGTAGAGCACCGGGTCGGCTTCGGCCAGCTTGTAGCCCTGGCCTTTCTTGGTGATGACGTGCAGGAACTGCGGACCCTTCAATTCGGCGATGTTCTTCAGCGTCGGCACCAGCGAATCGAGGTCGTGGCCGTCGATCGGGCCGATGTAGTTGAAGCCGAATTCCTCGAACAGGGTGCCCGGCGTGACCATGCCCTTGATGTGTTCCTCGGTGCGCTTGGCGAATTCCAGCAGCGAGGGGGAGACGCCGAGCACCTTCTCGCCGGCGCGGCGCGCTGCATTGAAGGCATGCCCGGAAAACAGGCGCGCCAGGTACTTGTTGAGTGCCCCCACCGGCGGCGAGATCGACATGTCGTTGTCGTTGAGGATGACCAGCAGGTTGGCGTCCGCCACGCCGGCGTTGTTGAGGGCCTCGAAAGCCATGCCGGCCGTCATGGCACCGTCGCCGATGATGGCGACGACGTGCTTCTGCTCGCCCTTGTCGCGCGCGCCGATGGCCATGCCCAGCGCCGCCGAGATGGAGGTAGACGAATGCCCGGTGCCGAAGGTGTCGTAGGGGCTTTCGTCGCGGCGCGGAAAGCCGGAGACGCCGCCCAGCATGCGCAGCTTCGCCATGCCGGCACGGCGGCCGGTGAGCACCTTGTGGGCATAGGTCTGGTGGCCGACGTCCCATACCAGCCGATCCTCTGGCGTGTTGAAAACGTAGTGCAGGGCGATGGTGAGCTCCACCGTGCCGAGGTTCGAAGAAAGATGGCCGCCGGTCTTCGACACCGACTCGATGAGGAATTCGCGCAGTTCCTGCGCCAGTTGCGGCAATTGCTTGCGCTCGATCTGGCGCAATTCGGCGGGGCTGTTGACGGTATCGAGGAGGGGATAGGCGGACATGAAGTGCTTCAGAACTTGCGGGTGACGATGAAATGGGCCAGTTCGTGCAGGCGGCGGCCGCGCTCGCCGAAGGTCTCGATGGCCTGGCGCGCCTCGCGGCGCAGGGTGTCCGCCATCTCGCGCGCCTCGGCCAGGCCCATGGCGCTGACATAGGTGGCCTTGCCCTGGGCAGCGTCCTTGCCGGCGGTCTTGCCGAGCGTGGCCGTGCTGGCCTCGGTGTCGAGAATGTCGTCGACCACCTGGAACAGCAGGCCGATGCGCTTGGCGAAGTGGTCGAGGCGCGCCATCTCCTCTTCGGGCAGCGGTCTGCCGCATTGCGCGCCGAGAAGGATCGCGGCGCGGATCAGTGCGCCGGTCTTGTGCACGTGCATGAACTCCAGTTCGGCGCGCGTCAATTGCTGCCCTGTGCCCTGGATGTCGATCATCTGGCCGCCGGCCATGCCGCGCGAGCTGGCGGCCTGCGCCAGGAGGCGAAGCATGCCGAGCTGACGTCGCGGGTCATCGGCCAGCACGTGGTCGGAGAGCAGAAGGAAAGCCTGGGATTGCAGCGCATCGCCGACGAGGAGCGCAGTGGCCTCGTCGTACTCGACATGACAGGTGGGCTTGCCGCGGCGCAGGACATCGTCGTCCATGCAGGGCAGGTCGTCGTGCACCAGGGAGTAGGCGTGAATCATCTCGACGGCGCAGCCGGCGATGTCGAGCCGCGCCGGGTCGGCGCCGGCGAGTTCTCCGGCAGCCTGGCAGAGCAGCGGGCGGACGCGCTTGCCGCCGCCGAGCGTGGCGTAGCGCATGGCCCGGTGCAGGCGTTGCGGAGCAATGTCGGCGCCGGGCAGCAGATTCTCCAGGGCACGCTCGGTGCGCTGCTGCACGGCAGTCATCCAGCTTTGGAAGTCCATCTTGATACGTCAGTCTTCCGAGCGCGGCAAATCCTGCAACTGGCCCGCCTCCAGAATCTGGATTTTCTGCTCAGCCGCGGCCAGCGCACCCTGGCAATGCTTGAGCAGCATCGCGCCGCGCTGGTAGGCGGCGAGCGACTCTTCAAGGCTGAGCTTGCCGGCTTCCATGCCCTGCACGATGGATTCCAGTTCGGCCAGCGCCGCCTCGAAGGATTGAGGCGGCTTGTCGTTTGCAGCTTGGCTCATTGGGGAGTGTTGAACGGCAAAACGCAATCATAGCGTATTGCCTTCATCCGGGCACGCGGCGCTTCGACTATACTCAGCGGCTTTTCGCAATGTCGCCAACGAGTTGATGCCTTTTCGCGCTCGCGGCGCGGACAAATTGATTCACATGCAATTGCAATCCCTCTGGATGGTCGCGGCGAGTGCACTGTTCGCCTGCATGGGTGTCTGCGTCAAGCTGGGTGCCAGCCTGTTCTCCGCCGCGGAACTGGTGTTCTATCGCGGCGCCATCGCTCTCGTGCTCCTGTGGGGGTTCGTGCTCGTGCGGCATCTGCCGTTGGCAACTAGGCATTGGCGCGCGCATCTGTGGCGTGGCCTGACCGGTTCCGTCTCGCTGGTGCTGTATTTCTACGCCATCAGCGTCCTGCCGCTGGCGACGGCGGTGACCCTCAACTACACTTCGCCGCTGTTTCTTGCCCTCATCCTGGCGTTCTGGGCCGGCGAGCGCGTGCGCTGGACGCTCGCCCTCGCTCTGGCACTGGGGCTGGCCGGTGTGGTCTTGCTGCTGCGGCCGAGCCTTGCGGCGGACCAATGGCTGGGCGGCCTGGCGGCGCTTGCCTCGGGCGCCGGGGCCGGCGTGGCATTCTTCCACGTCCGGCAGCTGGGGCGCCTGGGAGAGCCGGAATGGCGCACGGTCTTCTATTTCTCCCTGACATCGGCCCTGATCGGGCTGCCCTGGCTGCTGGCGAGCCAGACCGTGCATGCCGTCAGCGGCCAGGGTGCCTTGCTGGTGCTTGGCGTCGGCGGTTTCGGTGCGCTGGCGCAACTGGCCATGACGCGGGCCTACAAGCGGGGCGGCACGCTGTTCTCGGCCAGCCTGGCCTATAGCACGGTGATCTTCGCCAGCCTGTTCGGCGTGCTGCTGTGGGACGAGGTCTTGCCGCTGCCGGCCTGGCTGGGCATCGGGCTGATTGTCGCCAGCGGATTGCTGGCCTCGGCGCAATCGCGTGCGCCGGTCGAGCAGGATTGATATAGTGAGAATCGAAAATCACCGGGAGGCAACATGATCGTCACCGACCACAAGGACAAGCTGGTCACCGTCACCGTTTATGGCGAATTCACCCTGGCCGACTACAGGGAGTTCGAGGAGCTGGTCAATTTCAAGGTCAAGTTCGAGGGACAGGTCAACCTGCTGTTCGACCTGCGCCAGATGGCCGACTTCACGCTGGACATGGCCTGGGAGGAGATCAAGTTCTCGCGCGCCCACAGCCACGATTTCGGCAAGATCGCCGTGCTGACGGATTCGCAGTGGGTGACCTGGAGCGCCTGGCTGTCGCAGATCTTCGTCGATGCCGACCTGCAGGTCTTCGACGACGAGCAGGAAGCCCGCAGCTGGCTGCTGGCATGAAGGTCTTCAACACCCTGGTCAGTGCTGCGGACCTGGCGCATCACCTGCACGATGCGCGCTGGCGCGTTTTCGACTGCTCCTTCGACCTGGTGCATACCCATGCCGGCGAGCTGGCCTACCGCGAAGTGCATATCCCGGGCGCGATCTACGCGCATCTCGAGCGCGACCTGTCCGGCCCGCTCGGCGGCAGGAACGGCCGCCATCCGCTGCCGGACCCGGCGCGCTTCGCCGCCAAGCTGGGCGAGTGGGGCGTCGGCAACGATACCCAGGTGGTGGTCTACGACGATGCCGGCGGCACCTACGCCGTGCGCCTGTGGTGGATGCTGCGCTGGCTCGGCCACGACGCCGTCGCCCTGCTCGACGGCGGCATCAACGCCTGGGAGGCGGCCGGCCATGAAACGACCGATGCGGAAACGCAGCATCCCCATGCGGTGTTCCTGCCGCGCCTGCGACCGGAGCTGGCGGTGGATGCGCGCTTCGTGGAGAAAAGTCAGTCTGCGCAGGACGGCGTCAGGCTGCTGGATGCGCGCAATCCGCAGCGCTTTCGCGGCGAAAACGAGACGCTCGACCCGGTCGCCGGCCACATTCCCGGCGCGGTGAACCGCTTCTTCAAGGACAACCTGCTGCCCGACGGCCGTTTCAAGCCGGCGGAGGTGCTGCGCGCCGAGTATGCGCAACTCCTCGCCGGGATTGGCGCGCAGGATGTCGTGCATTCCTGCGGCTCGGGGGTGACGGCCTGCCACAACCTGCTGGCGATGGAAGTGGCCGGACTTGCCGGTTCGCGCATCTATCCCGGTTCCTGGAGCGAGTGGTGCGCCGACCCCGCGCGGCCGGTGGCGACCGGTCCTTGAAGCTGCGAGTGTCGGCAATAGCGTGCTCGCCGATCTCATCCTCGTCATTCACTTCTGCATTGCCGGCTTCATCACGGCCGGCTTCCTGTTGATTCCGCTCGGTGCCGCGCTCGGCTGGCGCTGGGTGCGGCATCGCCGCTTGCGCCTCGTCCATGCCGGCGCAATCGCTTTCGTCGCAATAGAGTCCCTGGCCGGCATCGCCTGCCCGCTGACCGTGTGGGAGGACAGATTGCGCGGAGAAATGACCGGGGCGACAGGCTTCGTCGGGCAGTGGCTCGGCCGGCTGCTCTACTGGGATTTTCCCGCCGCGGTGTTTTCGGCGCTCTATGCCGGCTTGGCGCTGCTGGCGGCCTGGCTCTGGCGCCGGATTCCGCCTCAGGCGCCGTGACGCGCCAGCGCCCAGGCGACATGCTCGCGCACCAGCGCCGAGGCATGATCGCGGCGTGCTTCCAGCGCAGCGACGACATCCGGCGACGTCGGCGCATTGCCCAGGCCCACGGCGAGATTGCGCAGCCAGCGCTCGTGGCCGATGCGGTGGATGGCGCTGCCGGCCAGTCGCGTCTTGAATTCCGCTTCGGTCCACGCGAACAGCGCGACCAGGCTGGCGCTGTCGAGGCCGTGGCGCACGGAAAAGTCAGTCTCCAAGGTACGGCGCGCGAAACGGTTCCATGGGCAAACGAGCTGGCAGTCGTCGCAGCCGTAGACGCGGTTGCCGATCAGCGGCCGCAGTTCCTCGGGGATGGCGCCCTTCAGCTCGATGGTGAGATAGGAGATGCAGCGGCGCGCGTCGACCGTGTACGGTGCGACGATGGCCTGCGTCGGGCAGCCGTCGAGGCAGGCGCGGCAGCTGCCGCAATGGTCTTCCTGCGGGCTGTCTGCCGGCAAGGGCAGGTCGATGTAGATCTCGCCGAGGAAAAAGTAGGAACCGGCCTCTCGCGTCAGCAGCAGCGTGTGCTTGCCGCGCCAGCCGAGGCCGCCCCTTTCCGCCAGCGCCACCTCCTGCACCGGCGCGGAGTCGGTGAACACGCGATGGCCGAAAGGGCCGGTTTCCGCGGCGATGCGCTCGGCCAGCTTCTGCAGCCGCGCGCGCAGCAGCTTGTGATAGTCGCGGCCGAGCGCATAGCGCGAAATGGCGGCGCGCGCGCCGTCGGCCAGCACCGTCTCCATCGGCTTGGCCTGCGGCAGGTAGTTCATGCGTGCCGTAATGACGCTGACTGTGCCGGGCACCAGTTCGGCCGGACGCGAGCGCTTGGTCCCATGGCTTGCCATATAATCCATCTCGCCGTGAAAGCCGGCTTCGAGCCACGCCGCCAGATCGGCTTCCGCGGCGTCGAGCGCCGTATCGGCAAAGCCAATGGCATCAAATCCCAGCTCCCGCCCCCATTGCCTGATGCGCGCGGCGAGTTCAACCCCATCGATGGAGCGTGCGTTTTGCATAGTGAGGATCATAACTTGACCTTGGGCCTGCCCGACGAGGCGGCGACCCTGGTGCTGGGCGCGCAGCTGGCCCAGGCGCTGGTGCCGGGACTGGTGATTTACCTCGAGGGAGAACTCGGCAGCGGCAAGACGACCCTCGTGCGGGGGGGGCTGCGCGGCCTCGGCTATGCGGGAAATGTGAAAAGTCCGACGTATACTTTGGTTGAACTTTATGCTATTTCTAGTTTAAACTTGCATCACTTTGATTTTTATAGGTTCAGCCAGCCGGAAGAATACCTTGATGCAGGCTTGGACGAATACTTCCAAAGCGGGGCGGTCTGCCTCGTCGAATGGCCTGACAAGGCAGGGACTTATCTTGCCCCGGCCGACCTGCGCATCGTGCTTTCCATCGAGGGTGGCGGTCGGCGTGCCGAACTCATCCCTCTCACCGAAGCGGGGCGATCGTGTCTGAGCCGGCTCCGCAATTCCGCCGCCGCGACTTCCTGAAATACGCCGGTGCCTCGCTGGCCCTGCTGGTCAGCCCGGCGGGGCAGGCGGCGACCAGCATCCTTGCCGTGCGCGTCTGGCCGGCGCGCGACTACACGCGGGTGACGCTGGAGTACCAGCAGCCAATCGCCTTCACGCACATGGTCGTGAAGAATCCGGAGCGGCTGGTGGTCGACCTCGAGGGCGTCGAGTTCAACAGTGTCCTGCAAAGCCTGCCCAACAAGATTTCCGAGACGGATCCCTACATCCGGCTGATCCGCGCCGGTCGCAACAAGCCGGGCGTGGTGCGCCTGGTGATCGAATTGAAGACCGAGATCCAGCCGCAGGTGTTCATGCTCAAGCCGGTCGGCGAGTACGGCCACCGCATGGTGCTCGACCTCTATCCGACGGTGGCGGACGATCCCCTGCTGGCCCTGCTGGAGAAGCTCGATGTGCCTGCGGACAAGGCGCCACGGAAGGAAACCGGCCAGCCCGGGGTCATACGCATGGTCACCATCGTGCTCGATCCCGGCCACGGCGGCGAGGATCCCGGCGCCATCGGTCGTGGCGGCAGCCACGAGAAGAACGTCACGCTGCAGGTGGCGCGCCGCCTGAAGGCGAAGATCGATGCCGAGCCGAACATGCGCTCGATGCTGACGCGCGACGGCGATTTCTTCATCCCGCTCCACCAGCGCGTGCAGAAGGCGCGTCGCGTACAGGCCGACCTCTTCGTTTCCGTGCACGCCGACGCCTTTATCAAGCCGACGGCGCGCGGCTCCTCGGTCTTTGTGCTGTCGGAGAACGGCGCATCCAGTTCGGCGGCGCGCTGGCTGGCGCAGCGTGAGAACGCGGCCGACCTGATCGGCGGCGTCAATCTCGACGTCAAGGATCCGCATCTGGCGCGCACCCTTCTGGATCTGTCGCAGACCGCCACCCTCAACGACAGCCTCAAGCTGGGCAAGGCAGTGTTGGGCGAGCTCGGCGGGGTCAATACCCTGCACAAGCCGCATGTCGAGCAGGCCGGCTTTGCCGTCCTCAAGGCGCCGGACATTCCCTCCATCCTCATCGAGACGGCCTTCATCAGTAATCCGGACGAGGAGCGCCGCCTCAACGACGAGGACTACCAGGAGAAGATGGCCGAGGCTATCCTGAAGGGCATCAAGGGCTATTTCGCCAAGAATCCGCCGCTCGCCAAGTCGAAACTGGTCCGTCTCGACTGATATAATTCGCCGTTTCCCGGCAATTACTTAATCACCGTGCAGGTCTTCAGAGGCATCCCCGCCCGCGCCACGCATTCGACCGTGCTCACCATCGGCAACTTCGATGGCGTTCACCGCGGCCATCGTGCCCTGCTGGCGAAGCTGACCGGCCTGGCGAAGCAGTCCGGCCTGCCGGCGGCGGTGATGACCTTCGAGCCCAATCCGCGCGAATTCTTCGCGCCGCAGTCGGCGCCGGCGCGCCTGGCCAGCCTGCGCGAGAAACTGCAGCTGCTGGCTGAATGCGGCGTCGACCAGGCTTATGTGTGCGCCTTCAACCAGCGCTTCGCGGCGCTGACGGCGGAGGACTTCGTCGAACGCATCGTGAATGGCCTGGGCGTGCGCCACCTGATGATCGGCGACGACTTCCGCTTCGGCAAGGGCCGCAGCGGCGATTTCGCGCTGCTGCAGCGGGCCGGGGCGGCGCACGGCTTCGGCGTCGAGGCGATGGAAACCCTGGTGCACGAAGGCGAGCGCGTCTCCAGCTCGGCGGTGCGCGAGGCACTCGACGCCGGCGACCTGGAACACGCCGAGCGCCTGCTCGGTCGCCCCTATTGCATCTCCGGTCGCGTCATCCACGGCGAGAAGCTCGGCCGCAAGCTCGGCTACGCCACCGCCAACATCCAGCTGAAGCGCCTGAAAGCGCCGCTGTCGGGCATCTTCGTCGTGACGGTGGACGGCATCGCCGAGCGCCCGCTGCAGGGCGTGGCCAGCCTCGGCGTGCGGCCAACGGTGAGCTCGAGCGGGCTGCCGACGCTGGAGGCCTACATCTTCGATTACCAGGGCGACCTCTACCGTGCGCACCTCAGGGTGAACTTCCTGCACAAGCTGCGCGACGAGGCGAAGTTCGATTCTCTTGAAGCATTGACGGCGCAGATCGCGCGCGACGTCTCCGATGCAAAGGCACATCACGCGGCGCTGCGCGTTCAGATGGCGGAATGACATGGCTGACTACCGAAAAACCCTGAACCTCCCCGACACCCCCTTCCCGATGAAGGGCGATCTCGCCAGGCGCGAGCCGCAATGGGTGGCCGACTGGCAGAGCCGCAAGCTGTACCAGAAGATCCGCCAGGCCTCCGCCGGCCGGCCGCGATTTGTACTTCACGACGGCCCCCCGTACGCCAACGGCGACATCCACATCGGCCACGCCGTCAACAAGATACTCAAGGACATCATCGTCCGCTCGAAGACCCTGGCCGGTTTCGACGCGCCCTACGTGCCGGGCTGGGACTGCCACGGCCTGCCCATCGAGCACCAGATCGAGAAGCTGCACGGCAAACACCTGCCGGCCGACCAGGCGCGCGAGCTGTGCCGCAGCTTCGCCGCCGAGCAGGTCGAGCGGCAGAAGAAGGATTTCATCCGCCTCGGCGTGCTCGGCGAGTGGGACGACCCCTATCTGACCATGGCCTTCCGCAACGAGGCCGACGAGATCCGTGCCCTCGGCGAGATCCACCGGCGCGGCTTCCTCTTCAAGGGCCTGAAGCCGGTGAACTGGTGCTTCGATTGCGGCTCGGCGCTGGCGGAAGCCGAAGTCGAATACCAGGACAAGGAATCGCCGGCCATCGACGTGGCCTTCCCGCTTGACGAGAGCGAACGTGCCCGCGTGGCGCACGCCTTCGGCCTCGACGCGCTGCCGGAGGGCCCTTGCCATGCGGTGATCTGGACGACGACGCCGTGGACGATTCCCGGCAACCAGGCGCTCAACCTGCATCCGGAGTTCACCTACGAGCTGGTGCAGACCCCGCGCGGCCTGATGGTGCTGGCGGCGGAGCTGCGCGGCCAGGCGCTGGCGCGCTACGGCCTCGAGGGCAGGGTGCTCGGCGCCTGCCAGGGCGCGGCGCTGGCGCTGGTGAAGTTCCGCCATCCCCTCTACGAGCGCGAATCGCCGGTGTATCTCGGCGACTACGTCACGCTCGATACCGGCACCGGCGTGGTGCACAGCGCGCCGGCCTACGGCCTGGAGGACTTCGAGTCCTGCAAGCGCCATGGCATGCGCAACGAGGAGATCCTCACGCCGGTGCAGGGCGATGGGCGATTCAGTGAGAGCCTGCCCTTCTTCGGCGGCCTCAACGTCTGGAAGGCCAACGCCGCCATCATCGAGAAGCTGCGCGAGGTCGGCTGCCTCTTCGCAGCGGGCAAGATCACCCACAGCTACATGCACTGCTGGCGCCACAAGACGCCGATCATTTACCGTGCCACGTCGCAGTGGTTCGTGGGGATGGATCGCCAGCCAAACGAGGGACGGACGCTGCGCGAGACGGCCCTGGCCGCGGTGGAAGCGACGAAATTCTTCCCCGACTGGGGCCAGGCGCGCCTGCATGCCATGATCGCCAACCGCCCCGACTGGTGCGTCTCGCGCCAGCGCAACTGGGGCGTGCCGATTCCCTTCTTCCTGCACAAGGAAACGGGCGAACTGCATCCGCGCACGCTGGAACTGCTCGAACAGGTGGCGCAGCGCGTCGAGAAGCAAGGCATCGATGCGTGGTTCAAACTCGACGCGGCCGAGTTGCTCGGCGCCGAGGCGGCACAGTACGACAAGATGCGCGACACACTCGACGTCTGGTTCGACTCTGGCACGACACACTGGACGGTGCTGCGCGGCAGCCACCCAGACGGCAGCAAGTGGCCTGCGGATCTCTATCTCGAAGGATCGGACCAGCACCGCGGCTGGTTCCATTCCTCGCTGCTCACCGCCTGTGCGATGGATGGCCGCGCACCCTACGACGGCCTGCTCACGCACGGCTTCGTCGTGGATGGCCAGGGCCACAAGATGTCGAAGTCCAAGGGCAACGTCATCGCCCCGCAGAAGGTGTCCGACACGCTGGGGGCGGAGGTGCTGCGCCTGTGGGTGGCGGCGACCGACTACTCCGGCGAGCTGTCGATTTCCGACGAAATCCTCAAGCGCGTGGTCGAATCCTACCGGCGCATCCGCAACACCCTGCGCTTCCTGCTCGCCAACACGGCCGACTTCGATCCGGCGAAGGACCTGCTGCCGCTGGCCGAGTGGCTGGAGATCGACCGCTACGCCCTGGCCCTGGCACGCCGCCTGCAGGAGCAGGTGACGGCCGACTACGGCCGCTATGAATTCCACCGCGTCGTGCAGGCGCTGCAGGGCTTCTGTTCCGAGGAACTCGGCGCCTTCTACCTCGACATCCTCAAGGATCGCCTGTACACCACCGGCGCTGATTCGAAGCCGCGCCGCGCCGCACAGAGCGCTTTGTGGCACATCCTGCAGGCACTGATCCGCCTGATGGCGCCGGTGCTGACGTTCACCGCCGAGGAGATCTGGCAGGTGCTGACTAAGAACCCGGAGGACAGCGTGATGCTGGCCACCTGGCATGCGCTGCCGGAGCAGGCGGAAGAGTCAGTCCTCGTGACACGGTGGCAGCAGATCCGCGAGGTGCGCGCCGAGGTGTCTAAGGTGCTGGAGGAACTGCGCATCGCAGGAAAGATCGGCTCGTCCCTGCAGGCCGAAGTGGACATCCGTGCCAATGGGGCGAAGCACGACCTGCTGGCTTCGCTCGGCAACGACCTGCGCCTGGTACTGATCTGCTCGAAGGCGACCTTGGTCAAGGTCGGCGATGCCGCCGCCGAAGGCATCGCCGCCGCGCCCAGCGCGCATGCCAAGTGCCCGCGCTGCTGGCACTGGCGCGAGGACGTCGGCACGAATGCCGGGCATCCCGAGCTGTGCGGACGCTGCGACGCCAACCTGCATGGCGCGGGCGAGCCGCGAAACCATGCCTAGGTTTGCGTCCTGGCTGGGCCTGTCCGGCCTGATCGTCGTCCTCGACCAGCTGACGAAGGCCTGGGTCGTCTCCGCACTCAGGCTCGGCCAGAGCATCGAATTGACGTCCTTCCTCAACCTGGTGTTCGTGTTCAACCCGGGCGCGGCCTTCAGCTTCCTCTCCGATGCCGGCGGCTGGCAGCGCTGGTTCTTCGTCGTTCTGGCGCTCGCCGTGTCGGGGTGGCTGACTTTTCTCATACGCCAGCATGCCGCCGAGCGCCTGCTGCCGCTGGCGGCGGCGCTGATCCTCGGCGGCGCGCTGGGCAACGTCATCGACCGCATCCGCTTCGGCGCGGTGGTGGATTTCGTGGACGTGCATGCGGCGGGCTGGCATTTCCCGGCCTTCAACGTCGCCGACTCGGCGATTTCGGTGGGCGTGGCGCTGCTCATCTGGCAGCAGCTGTTCCATGCCGAAAAGGAAAAGCCATGAGCGAAGTCGTCGCTGAAAACAGCCTGCTCACCCTGCATTACCGGCTTGCCCTGGCCGACGACACCGAGCTGGTCAGCACCTTCGGCGGCAAGCCGGCCACGCTGCAGCTGGGCAGCGGCGAGCTGGCGCCGGTGCTGGAACGCTGCCTGATCGACCTGCCGGCCGGCCAGCGCACGGTGTTCCTGCTCGAGGCGGAACAGGCCTTCGGCCCGCACAACCCGCAACTCATGCAGCGCTTTGCCCGGGAAGAATTGCCCAACCCGGGGGAACTCCGCGAGATGGCGCTCATCGAATTCAAGGCGCCCGGCGGCGCCGCCTATACCGGCCTGGTGCGCGAGCTCAGCGAGACGGAAGCGCTGATCGACTTCAACCACCCCCTCGCCGGCAAGGCCATCCGTTTCGAGGTAGACGTGATCGGCATCCTGTGATGGACGTTTTACTCGCCAATCCCCGCGGCTTCTGTGCCGGCGTCGAGCGCGCCATCGAGATTGTCGAGCGGGCGCTGGAACTCTACGGCGCACCCATCTATGTGCGCCACGAAGTCGTGCACAACAAGTTCGTGGTGGAGGACCTGCGCGCCAAGGGCGCGGTGTTCGTCGAGGAGCTCGACGAGGTGCCCGACGGCGCCACGGTAATCTTCAGCGCCCACGGCGTGTCGAAGGCGGTGCGCGAAGAAGCCGCGCGGCGCCGCCTGCGTGTCTTCGACGCTACCTGTCCCCTTGTGACCAAGGTGCACAGCGAGGTTTTGCGCATGCGCGACGCCGGGCGCGAGATCGTCATGATCGGCCACCGCGGCCACCCCGAGGTGGAGGGCACGATGGGGCAGGCCGAGGGCGGCATGCACCTGGTCGAGAATGTCGCGGACGTGGCCAGGCTGCGGGTGCAGGACGAGAACCGGCTTGCCTACGTGACGCAGACGACGCTGTCGGTGGACGATGCGCGCGCCATCGTGCATGCGCTGGAAGCGCGCTTCCCGCAGATCACCGGGCCGCGCAAGGACGACATCTGCTATGCCACGCAGAACCGCCAGGATGCCGTCAAGCAGATGGCCGAACGCTGCGACCTGGTCATCGTCGTCGGCTCGCCCAACAGTTCGAATTCCAACCGCCTGCGCGAGGTGGCCATGAACCGCGGCGTCGATGCCTACCTGGTGGATGGCGCCGACGAAATCCGGGCGGA
>JAEHDO010000159.1 GCA_016880375.1 Betaproteobacteria bacterium
CCCGGGCTGACCGCCACCCTGGCATCGGCCAGCAGCTTCTTGGCGAACTCCAGCGAGCCGAGTTTTTCATAGGCCGGCGGAATCTTCGCCCAGATGTACATCGAGGCCTTCGGCACCTCGACCATCCAGCCGGCCTCGTGCAGCCCCCTGGCCAGCACGTTGCGGCGGTTCTGGTACTTGATGCGGACTTCCTCGACGCAGTCCTGCGGGCCGTCCAGGGCGATGACCGAGGCGACCTGGATCGGCGTGAACGTGCCGTAGTCGTGATAGCTCTTGATGCGCGCGAGCGCGTTGCACAGGTCACGGTTGCCGACCATGAAGCCGATGCGCCAGCCGGCCATGTTGTAGCTCTTCGACAGGGTGAAGAACTCCACCGCCACGTCGCGGGCGCCCGGCACCTGCATGATGGATGGGGCCTGCCAGCCGTCGAAGACGATGTCGGCGTAGGCGAGGTCGTGCACCACCAGGATGTCGTGCCGTTTCGCCAGCGCCACCACGCGCTCGAAGAAATCCAGCTCGACGCAGCGTGCCGTCGGGTTGCTCGGGAAGCCGAGGATCATCATTTTCGGCTTCGGCGTACACTCGCGGATGGCGCGCTGCAGTTCCTCGAAGAAGTCGACATCCGGCGTCATGCGCACAGAACGGATGTCGGCGCCGGCGATGATGGCGCCGTAGATATGGATCGGGTAGGAGGGATTCGGCACCAGCACCGTGTCGCCGCGGTCCAGCGTGGCGAGCATCAAATGGGCGAGGCCCTCCTTCGAGCCGATGGTCACCACCGCCTCGGCTTCCGGGTCGAAGGCGACGTCGTAGCGGCGTTGGTACCAGTCGCAGATCGCCTTGCGCAGGCGCGGGATGCCCTTCGACACCGAATAGCCGTGCGTGTCGCCGCGCTGCGCCGCCTCGACCAGCTTGTCGACGATGTGCTGCGGCGTGGGCCCGTCGGGGTTGCCCATGCTCATGTCGATGATGTCCTCGCCACGGCGGCGGGCGGCCATCTTCAACTCGCCCGTGATGTTGAAGACGTAGGGCGGCAGGCGCTGGATTCTGGGGAAGTCTTTCATTTCGGCGGTGCAGCATCAAAGCTATAATGTTACCCGACGCTTATACTCCCGACAAAACGAAGTTTCAGCGCAGGCTAACGTGAGCACAGCGAATGTTAAGCGAAGCGGCCGAAGCTAAATCAGGCGGCTAGCCAATTTTCATGAAACTGCATCAGGACAACCCGGCCAACCGGAATCTCGTCACCGGCTACGGCGCGGGCTATGTCGCCATCAACCACCGCCAGTACCCATCCAGCCTGATCCTGCTGCCCGACCGCATTGTCGAGTCCTGGGGTACCGGCGGCTTCGAGGCGCTGGCGGAGAGCGATTTCGAGGAAATCCGTGCACTGGGACCGGAGATTCTCCTGCTGGGCACCGGCAACCGCCAGCGCTTTCCCGCGCCCGGCCTGCTGCGCCCGCTGATCGAGGCGCGCATCGGCTACGAAGTGATGGACCTGCCTGCCGCCTGCCGCACCTTCAACATACTCATGGCGGAAGGCCGGCGGGTCGCCGCCGCCCTGCTCATCGAAGCGATCCCATCGTGAAGCTCGCCCTGAAAATCGATGCCGCCACCTTCCACGGCACCTTGGCGGGCGTGCCGCGCCTGGTCGAGGTCCTGCGCAAGACCGGGGCGCAGGCGACCTTCTGCTTCAACCTCGGCCCCGACCACAGCGGCCGCATGCCGGGAACCCTGCTGGCCGCCTCCCGCAAGGGCGCTTCGGCCCTGAGCCGCCATGGTTTGGCGACCCTGCTCTACGGCACGCTGCTGCCCGGTCCGGACATCGGCCGCCGTTGTGCGGATATCCTTAAGGGGGTGCGCGAAGCGGGCTTCGACACCGGCGTGCAGGGCTGGGACGGCGCCGCCTGGCAGCGCAGGGTGGAGAAGGCCGCCCCCGCCTGGGTCGAACGGCAGATGTTGCGCGCCGTAGCCCGGTACAAGGACCTCTTCGGCGAGGCGCCGAGAGCCCATGCGGCAGCCGGCTGGCAGACGAACCCGCATGCCCTGCGCCTGACCCAGCGCCTCGGCTTCGGCTTCGCTTCGGACACCCGCGGCACGCACCCCTTCGTGCCGGTCTGGAATGGCGAGGTCACCCTTTGCCCGCAGCTGCCGGTGACCTTGCCTACCCTCGATGAACTGCTCGGCCAGGAGGGCTGCGACGTCGACAATTTGCACGAGCGCCTGCTGGCGCTGACTGCCCAGGCCCCGGCG
>JAEHDO010000160.1 GCA_016880375.1 Betaproteobacteria bacterium
ATCGAGGGCAACGTCGCCGAGCCGGTGGTGTACATGATCGACCGCTACGTCGTCGGCGGCTTCTACCGCGTGAACACCGAGCGCGGCCGCGACGAGAACCTCAACGCCCCGGGCATGCGCTTCGAGCCGCTGGCCTTCGACTGCGGCTGCACGATGCCCGACCACAACTGCGCGCCCGACGACGCGCCCAACCGCTTCTTCGCCTACGGCGTGGTCGGGCGCCTGGCGCTGCTCGCCGCCGCCGTCGAGCTGGAGCTCTCCGCCCCGCCCCTGGAAATCGCCTGAGCCGTCCGTCCGCGCGGCCTTGCGGCACGGGTCGCGGTGGTCTAGGGTGAAATTCCATTGCCATGGAGGAACATTCCATGCGAACCGCGCTTCCCGTCCTTGCCCTCGCCGCCCTGCTCGCCGGGCCGGCGCTGGCCGTAAAACCCGGCCCGCCCACTTCGCCCGGCGGATTGGTGGAAGTTAAACCCGGCCCGCCCATTTCGCCCGGCAGCTCCAACCTGCCGGCGGTACAAACGCCCGGCATGGGCGGGATGACCGGCATGGACGGGATGGCTGGCATGACCGGCATGGAAGGTATGGATGGCATGGAAGGCATAGGTGGCGCCAACCTGCCGGCAATCCAGATGCCCAATATCGGCGGCGACGCCAATCTGCTGCCGGCGGTGCAGTTGCCCGCCGGGGGCATGCCGGGCGGCATGGGGCCGGCGGGCTTCAAGCACTGACCTTTCGCCGCGCTGCCCCCCGCCCGTGGGGCGGCACTTTCCGCCATAATGCGGGCGTGAAACTCGCCTGCATCCTCGATCCGCTCGAGCACCTCAAGGCCTACAAGGATTCCAGCGTCGCCATGCTGCGCGCGGCGCAGGCGCGCGGCCATGAGGTGTCCGCCATCATGCGGCCGGCGCTGGCCTGGCGTGACGGCGCCGTGGGTGCGGCGGCCTCGCGCCTGACGCTGCGCGCCGATCACCACGACTGGTTCGAGGCGCAGGCGCCGCGGGAGACGGCACTCACGGCATTCGACGCCGTGCTGATGCGCCAGGACCCGCCCTTCGACATGGAGTACGTTGCCGCCACCTGGCTGCTGGAGCGCGCCGCGGCCGCCGGCGCCCGCGTCATCAACGACCCGCGCGCGGTGCGCGACCACTCCGAGAAGCTGTCGATCCTGGAGTTTCCGCAGTTCATCCCCGACACCGTGGTGGCGCGCGAGGCGGAGGCGCTGCAGGCCTTCATCGAAGCGGCCGGCGACGCCATCCTCAAGCCGCTCGACGGCATGGGCGGCAGTTCCATCTTCCGCGTGTGCCGCGACGACCCCAACCGCAACGTCATCGTCGAGACGCTGACGGAACACGGCGCGCGCAGCATCATGGCGCAGCGCTACCTGCCGGCCATCGCCCAGGGCGACAAGCGCATCCTGCTCATCGGCGGCGCGCCGGTGCCCTTCGCGCTGGCGCGCATCCCGAAGCCGGGAGAGACGCGCGGCAACCTCGCCGCCGGCGGCAGCGGCGTGGCGCAGCCGCTTGCCGCGCGCGACCGCGAAATCGCCGAGCACCTGGCGCCGATCCTGCACCAGCGCGGCATCCTGCTGGCCGGCATCGACGTCATCGGCGACTGCCTCACCGAGATCAACGTCACCAGCCCGACCTGCTTCGTCGAGATCACGCAGCAGACCGGCTTCGATGTCGCCGGAATGTTCCTCGACGCCGTGGAGCGTGCATGCGGCGGCTGAGCGCCGCGCTGCTCCTCGCGGCGCTGCTGCTGACGGCCTGCTCCAGGGCGCCGCAACTCCACCAGCGCGAAGCCTACGTCTTCGGCACCCGCGTCGAGGTCTCGGTGTGGGGCGAGACGGCGGAGAAATCGCAGCAGGCGCTGGCGGCGGTGCTGGCCGAGTTCGACCGCCTGCACCGCATGCTGCACGCCTGGCAGCCTTCGGAACTGACGGCGCTGAACGAGGCCATCGCCCGCGGCGAGCGCGATATCGCCGTGTCGGGGGAACTGACTTTCATCCTCAAGGACGCGGCGGACATCGCGGCGCGCTCCGGCGAGCTGTTCAATCCGGCCATCGGCCGGCTGGTGGCGCTGTGGGGCTTCCATGCCGAGGAGTTCAAGCCGCAACTGCCGGATGCGGCGGCAGTCGAGGCGGTGGTGAAGGCGGCGCCGCGCATGAGCGATCTGTCCTTCGCGGGCGATCGCATCACCAGCCGCAACCGCGCCGTGCAGCTCGACCTCGGCGGCTACGCCAAGGGCTATGCCCTCGACCGCGCCGCCGCCCTCCTGCGCGGGCAGGGGGTGCGCAATGCCCTCATCAACATCGGCGGCAACGTCATGGCGCTCGGCGACAAGGGCGGCGCGCCCTGGCGCGTCGGCATCCAGCATCCGCGCGCCGCCGCGCCGCTGGCGACCCTGGAGCTGCGCGACGGTGAGGCCATCGGCACCTCGGGCGACTACCAGCGCTATTTCGAGCTCGACGGCAAGCGCTACTGCCACCTGCTCGATCCGCGCAGCGGCCGGCCGGCCACGGGCACGCAGGCGGTCACCGTGCTGATCGCGCCGCGCCCCGGCGCACCCCAAGGGTACTTCCTTCGGGCCGCCGGCACGCTGTCGGACGCGGCCAGCAAGCCGCTGTTCGTTGTCGGCAGCGCCGAATGGCGCGGTCTGGCGCGGCGCCTCGGCGTCGAGCAGGCGTTGCTGATCGACGCCGCCGGCGCGATGCAGGTCACGGCGGCGCTGCGCCAGCGCCTGACGCTGCTGGCGAAGGACGTGCCGGTGGCCGACCTTCCCTGAAGCGGCCTTCGGTTACAATCGTTGCGACCATGATCGGCATTTTTCTCATCACCCACGGCAGCCTGGGCGAATCCCTCGTCCAGTGCGCCTGCCATGTGCTCAACAAGCGCCCGCAGCTGATCGTCCAGCTCGGCGTCTCCGGCCAGGACGATCCGCTCGACGCCCTGCCGCTTGCCCGTGACATGCTGAAGCTGGTCGACAGCGGCAAGGGCGTGCTGCTGCTCACCGACATCTTCGGCGCCACGCCGAGCAACGTCGCGCTGAAGCTCCTGCAGCCGGGGCGCATCGAGGGCGTGGCCGGCGTGAACCTGCCGATGCTGCTGCGCGCCCTGACCTACCGCGACAAGGACATGGAGACGCTCGTGACGAAGACCGTGGCCGGCGGCCGCGATGGCGTCATGCTGATGAAGGGCGCGCGCGATGCCGCGGGCTGAGGCCGAGATCGTCAACAAGCTCGGCCTGCATGCCCGCGCCTCGGCCAAGCTCACCCAGGCGGCGACGGCCTTTTCCAGCGAAGTCTGGCTGGAGCGCAACGGCCGCCGCGTCAACGCCAAGAGCATCATGGGCGTCATGATGCTGGCCGCCGGCAAGGGCGCATCGATCATCGTCGACACGGAAGGCGCCGATGCCGATGCCGCCCTGCAGGCCATCCTCAAGCTGATCGCCGACAGGTTCGGCGAAGGCGAATGAGCTTCACGCTCCACGGACTTGCGGTTTCCCACGGCATTGCCATCGGCCATGCCCACCTCGTTTCCCACGCGACGCGGGAGGTCGAGCACTACGTCCTGCCCGGCCGCTACGTCGACGAGGAAGTGGCGCGCCTCGACCGGGCGGTGGCCGGGGTGCAGGCCGAGCTGGATGCCCTGATGGCCGGCACCGATGCGAACGCCCCGGCCGAGTTGACGGTTTTCATCGACCTGCACCACATGCTGCTGGCCGATCCCATGCTGGTCGAGGCGACGCGCCAGCTGATCCGCGAGCGGCGCTGCAACGCCGAGTGGGCGCTGGTGCAGCAGATGGATCACGTCGTCGAGCAGTTCGAGCAGATCGAAGACACCTACTTGCGCGAACGCAAGGCCGACGTCGTGCAGGTGGTCGAGCGCGTGCTGAAGGTGCTGCTGGGGCATCCCGGGCATCCGCCCAAACATGCGCAGGGCGAGCAGCTCATCGTCGTCGCCCACGACCTGTCGCCGGCCGACACCATCCAGTTCAAGCAGCTCAAGATCGGCGGCTTCGTCACCGACCTCGGCGGCGCCACCTCGCACACCGCCATCGTCGCGCGCAGCCTGGCCATCCCGGCGGTGGTCGGCCTGCACCATGCCCGCGACCTGATTCGCGAGGACGACATGCTGATCGTCGACGGCACGCGCGGTGTGCTGATCGTCGGTCCCGATGCCCGCGTGCTGGAGGAATACCGCCTGCGCAAGAGCGCGCTGGAACTGGAGCGCGCCAAGCTCAAGCGCCTGAAGAAGGCGCGTGCCGCCACCCTCGACGGCACCGAGATCGAACTGGATGCCAACATCGAGCTGCCGGGCGACCTTCCCCAGGTGAAGGCGGTGGATGCGGCCGGCGTCGGCCTGTTCCGCACCGAATTCCTTTTCCTCAACCGCGACGGCATGCCCGGCGAAGAGGAGCAGTACGCCGCCTACCGCAGCGTCGCCGAAGCGCTGAACGGGCGCCCGGTCGTCATCCGCACCCTCGACATTGGCGCCGACAAGAATCTGCGCGGCGTCGAGCGCACCGAGGCCAACCCGGCGCTCGGGCAGCGCGCCATCCGGTATTGCCTGGCCGAGCCGCAACTGTTCCTGACGCAGTTGCGCGCCATCCTGCGTGCCTCTCACCACGGGCGCGTCAGGATGCTCGTGCCGATGCTGGCGCATGCCCACGAAATCGCCCAGACCCTGGGGCTGATCGGCCAGGCCAAGGAGCAGCTGCGCGCGCGCGGGGAGCCCTTCGACGAAGGCATCGAGGTCGGCGGCATGATCGAGATTCCTGCCGCCGCGCTGGCGCTGGGCGTGTTCCTCGAAAAGCTGGATTTCCTCTCGATCGGCACCAACGACCTGATCCAGTACACCCTCGCCATCGACCGCACCGACGAGGCGGTGGCGCATCTCTACGACCCCCTGCATCCGGCCGTGCTGCGCCTGATCGCCCACACCATCCAGGCCGGCGCGCGCGCCGGCCTGCCGGTGGCGGTGTGCGGCGAGATGGCGGGCGACCCCCGCCTCACCCGCCTGCTGCTCGGCATGGGCCTGCGCCAGTTCTCCATGCATCCGGCGCAAATCCTCGAGGTCAAGCAGGAAGTGCTGCGCAGCAATCTCTCCGACCTGCGCCGCAAGGTCGGGCGCCTGCTCAACACCGACGATCCGGTGAAGCTGCGCCAGCAGCTGGAACGGCTGAACGCGATTTGACATACGCTGGCCGCCGGGGTAACTTTGCCCCACAGCGCCGATTTGACCGTCAGCTTGCGGGCGCTTAAAAAATACGGCTAAAGCGAGGGCGATCACCCAGTCCCGCTTTGCTGCCTAGAGCCGACTGGGTTTTTTATTGCATGGACGAAGCGAACAACAGCGTTGGTGAAGTGGCGCCGCAGCGTGCCCATTTCGATACCCCGATCACCCTGGCGGGCGGTGTCGTGCTGCCGGCTTTCGACCTGGTGTACGAAACCTACGGCGAGCTGAATGCCGCCCGCTCGAACGCCGTGCTGGTCTGCCATGCCCTGTCGGGCAACCACCATGTCGCCGGCCGGCATGCGGACAATCCGAACAACATCGGCTGGTGGGACAACCTCGTCGGCCCCGGCAAGCCGCTGGACACGCGCAAGTTCTTCGTTGTCGGCGTGAACAACCTCGGCGGCTGCTACGGCTCGACCGGGCCGGTGTCGGCCAACCCGGCCACCGGCAAGCCCTGGGGCGCGGATTTTCCGGTCGTCATCGTCGAGGACTGGGTGGCC
The DNA here is from genome assembly GCA_016880375.1 of Betaproteobacteria bacterium. Taxonomy (GTDB): domain Bacteria; phylum Pseudomonadota; class Gammaproteobacteria; order Burkholderiales; family Rhodocyclaceae; genus Desulfobacillus. The sequence continues at coordinate 5,738 of JAEHDO010000160.1, forward strand.
ACCCAGGCGCGCCTCGCCGACCGGCTCGGCATCGAGGCCTGGGCGGCGGTGGTCGGCGGCAGCCTGGGCGGCATGCAGGCCGTGCAGTGGACGCTGGAATACCCGGAGCGCATCCGTCATGCCCTGGTCATTGCGGCGGCCCCCAAGCTGACAGCGCAAAACATCGCCTTCAACGAAGTGGCGCGCCAGGCCATCCTCACCGACCCGGATTTTCACGGCGGCCATTACCACGAGCATGGCGTGGTGCCCGCGCGCGGGCTGAGGCTGGCGCGCATGCTCGGGCACATCACCTACCTGTCCGACGACCAGATGGCGGAGAAGTTCGGCCGCAAGCTGCGCCAGCGCGCGCTGAATTTCGGCTACGACGTCGATTTCGAGATCGAGTCCTACCTGCGCTACCAGGGCGACAAGTTCGCCGGCTACTTCGACGCCAACACCTATCTGATCACCACCAAGGCGCTCGACTACTTCGATCCGGCGCGCGACTACGACGGCAACCTGGCCGCGGCGCTGGCGCGTGCGCGCGCCGGCTTCCTCGTGGTGTCCTTCTCGACCGACTGGCGCTTCGCGCCGGAGCGTTCGCGCGAGATCGTCTACGGCCTGGTGCACAACGGCCTCCCGGTCAGCTACGCCGAGATCGAATCGATGGCCGGACACGATTCCTTTCTGCTCGACGACCCGCACTACCACGCCGTGCTGCGGGCCTACTTCGAAGGCATCAAGACATGACCAATGTTTTGGGAAGGTTCGACTTCGACGTCATCGCCAAGTGGATCAAGCCGGGCGAGAAGGTGCTCGACCTCGGCTGCGGCGACGGCAGCCTGCTGCGCTACCTGCGGGACGAGAAGGGCGTGCTCGGCTACGGCGTGGACAACGATGCCGACAATGTCCTCGCCTGCATCCGCAACGGCGTGAACGTCATCCAGATCAACCTCGAGGCCGGCCTCTGCGGCTTCGAGGACGGCTTCTTCGACCACGTCGTCATGTCGCTGTCGCTGCAGACGGTGCGCCATACCGAGCAGTTGCTCGCCGAGATGCTGCGCGTCGGCCGCGAGGCGGTGGTGAGCTTCCCCAACTTCGGCCAGCGCAGCCATCGCGAGGCGATCGCCCAGGGCCGCATGCCGGTGTCGAAGACACTCCCCTACCAGTGGTACAACTCGCCCAACGTGCGCTTCTTCACCATGGCCGATTTCGAGGCGCTGTGCGCCGGGCGCGGCATCGTCCTGCGCGAGCGCCTCGGCTTCGACGGCGAAGCCACCGTCACCGAGGACCTCAACCTCAACGCCAGCATCGCCGTCTACCGCCTGGGGAGGGCGGCTTGAGCTCCAGCCAGCCGTTGTTGCGCTCGAAGTTCTTCTGGGTCGCGGTGCTGTATTTCGCCGAGGGCTTTCCCCTCGGCATCTTCTACGAGATCTTCCCCGTCTATTTCCGCCAGCAGGGCGTCGACCTGCGCGACATCGGCGCCCTCTCCCTGCTCGGCCTGGCGTGGACCCTGAAGTTCCTCTGGGCGCCGGCGGTGGACCGCTTCCGCCATCACCGCCGCTGGATGGCCGCCGCCGACCTCGGCATGGGCGCCGTCATGATCGCCTTCGCCGCCTCGGCCGGCCTGCCGCACTGGATCTGGGCGGCCATCGCCGTCTTCGCCGTGCTCTCGGCCACCAACGACATCGCCATCGACGGCTACACCATCGAACTGCTGCGGCGCGACGAGATGGGGCGCGGCAACGGCCTGCGCATCGGCTTCTATCGGGCCGGCATGATCACTTCCGGCCTGGTGCTGATGGCCTCCGACCTCGTCGGCTGGCCGGGCGCCTTCCTCTGCGCCACAATCATCTTCGCGGCCTGCGCCGGCGCCTGCCTGCTGGCACCGCGCGAGCAGGAGCGCGCGCGTCCGCCGACGGCCGGGCTGGCACAGGAGATCCGCGCCTTTCTGGCGCAGCCGCACGGCGCCGCGGCGCTCGTCATGGTGCTGCTGGGGACGCTCTGGCTGGCCGACGCCGCGCTCAAGCTCTCCGCGCGCTGGGCCTGGCTGTGGCCGGCGATGGCCGCTGCGTCCGCTGCGGCCTACGGCCTGCTGCGCCTGGCGCGAGGCGCCCGCCCGCCGGCGGCCGACGGGGAAGCGCCCGCCGGCGCGCTCTTTGGCGCGCTCGCCGACATGATGCAGCGCCCCGGCGTCCTGCCGGTGCTGACTTTCGTGCTGATCTTCAAGCTGGGCGACGCCTCGATGGGCTTCATGGTGAAGCCCTTCTGGGTGGATGCCGGCTTTTCCGCCGCGGAGATCGGCCTGGTGTCGGTTAACATCGGCCTGGTGCTGTCGATCGCCGGCGGACTGGCCGGCGGCTGGTATGCCGACCGTGCCGGCATCTTCAAGGCCTTGTGGGTGCTCGGCCTGGCGCAGGCCGTGTCCAACCTCGCCTATGCCCTCGCCGCCTGGCTCCTCCCGCTGGGCGGCATGCCCCTGCCGGAGCACCGCGCGCTGATCTATGCGGCCAGCGCGCTGGAATCCTTCACCGGCGGCCTCGGCACGGCGGCCTTCCTCGCCTTCCTCATGGCCATCGTGCGGCGCGAGCACAGCGCTGCCGAATATGCCCTGCTCTCCTCGGTGTTCGCCGCCTCGCGTTCGGTGGCAGGGTGGGCCGGGGGCATCGGTGCGCACGCCATGGGCTACGCGCCGTATTTCCTGCTCACCTTCTTCCTGGCCTTTCCGGCCTACCTGCTGCTGCCTTGGGTGAAAAGGATGCTGGAGGCTCAGGCGAAGCGCGAGGGCCAGGCCTGAGGGCGCGCCTTGTCCGCGGGAGCGAGGAAGGAATCGATGGCGCCGCGCAGCCTGCGCAGCGAGCGCCAGACGAAGAAGCCGCGCTTCGCCCAGCGGAAGCAGGCGCGCGGGCGGGCTACGAGCAGGGCGACGCCGATGCCGGCCAGCCATTCCGGATGGGCCTTGGCCCAGCGCCAGCCGGAGCGGATTTTCTCGGCCGCGCCGAAGGCGGGCGTGGCCGACTCGAGGGCCTGCAGGATCATGACGCGCTGCGCCGCCGCCTGCAATTGAAGCCGCTGCTTCTTCAGCGCCAGTTCAACGACTTTCGGATTCATTTTCCGGCCGGATCATCTCGCGATCCTGCGCCAGTTCGGCGATGCTGGCGGCGAACAGACGCGAGCCCTGGCGCCCGATGCGGGCGGCGGCCAGCGCCGCGATGATGCCGATGGCAAGGAACAGGGCGGTGAAGATGCCCAGCGCCAGCAGGCGGTGGCTGTCCCACAGCAGCACCGTGAGGAACAGCGCCAGCAACACCGCGCCGAAGCCGAGAAAGAAAAACGCCGCCGCCGCGTAGCCCAGCAGGGAGCCGAGGCGGAGCTTCTCCTCCTGGAATTCGGTGGCGAGGAGCTCCAGCCGCGTCTGCAGGATGCCGAGGGTGCCGGCCGCGTAGTCGCGCAACCGCGAACCCAGGCCTTTGCCCGGAGCGGGCTCCATGCTTCAGGAAACGATCAGCGGCGGCCGATGAGCAGGCCGACGATGAAACCCATGCCGGCGGCGATGCCGATCGAGCGCCACGGATTGTCGTGAACGTATTCGTCGGTGGCGCGTGCAACCTGCTTGGTGCGCTCCGCGACGGCAGCCTGCGCCTCGGCCAGATTGTGGCGGGCGCTGGTCAGGTGGTCCTGCAGCTTGGCGCGCAACTCGGCCATTTTCTCGCCCGCCTGTCCGGCGGTGGCCTTGAATATCTCCTCGGCGTCGGCGACGACGACCTTGAGATCGGCGATGAGCTTTTGCTTGTTGACTTCGGTCATTTCGGACATGGCTGTACTCTCCGCTTGAATGTGTGATAACCACTTTCAAGGCTACCGATTTTCACCGGTGAAGGCAAATGCGCAGGTCAACTGGCGGCATAATCGTAATCGATGATCAGCGGGGCATGGTCGGACAACCAGCTTCCCTTGTAAACCTCCGCCCGACGCGCAGTGGCGGCGAGGACCGGCGTGGCGATCTGGTAGTCGATGCGCCAGCCGACGTTCTTCGCCCGCGCCTGGCCGCGATTCGACCACCAGGTATAGGCCTCCCCTTCGGCCTCCGGATGCAGGCGCCGGTAGACATCGACGAAGCCGGCCGGACCGAACACCTCGCTCATCCAGGCGCGCTCCTCGGGCAGGAAGCCCGAGTTCTTGAGGTTGCCCTTCCAGTTTTTCAGGTCGATTTCCCGGTGGGCGATGTTCCAGTCGCCGCACAGCAGGACTTCGCGTCCCGAACGCCGGAGTTGATCCAGGTGGGGCCGGAAGCGGTCGAGGAAGCGGAACTTCGCCGCCTGGCGCTCGGGCGAGGAGGAGCCGGAGGGCAGGTAGACGGAGACGACGGACAGCTTGCCGAACACGGCCTCGAGGTAACGCCCCTCGGCATCGAACTCGGGAATGCCGAAGCCCTCGATCACCTGTTCCGGCGGGCGCCGGCTGTACAGGCCGACGCCGCTGTAGCCCTTCTTTTCGGCGTAATGGAAGTAGCCGAACAAGCCTTCGGGATTGAGGAATTCGCGCGGCAGGTCGCCGGCCTGGGCCTTGAGCTCCTGCAGGCAGACGATGTCGGCCTCCTGCCGCATCAGCCAGTCGAAGAAACCCTTGCGGGCGGCCGAGCGGATGCCGTTCAGGTTCAGGGTTATGATACGCAGCATTGAAAATTTCCGGATGGGGAAGATGGATTGTAGCGGCGAGTTCATTGCCTTTGCGGTCGAAACGGGGGTGCTGCGCTTCGGCGAGTTCAAGACCAAGGCAGGCCGGCTGAGCCCGTATTTCTTCAATGCCGGATTGTTCAGCGACGGCGCCTCCCTCAACCGGCTGACCGATTTCTACGCCCGCGCCCTCCTCGCCGCAAACCTGCCCTGCGACATGCTCTTCGGGCCGGCCTACAAGGGCATCCCGCTGGTCGCCGGCACGGCCATCGCCCTGGCGCAAAAAGGGCGCAATCTGCCCTATTGCTTCAACCGCAAGGAGGCCAAGGATCATGGCGAGGGCGGCACCCTGATCGGCGCCCCCCTCGCGGGGCGGGTGCTCATCGTCGACGACGTGATCTCCGCCGGCACCTCGGTGCGCGAGTCGGTCGAGCTGATCCATGCCGCCGGCGCCACGCCCTGCGGGGTTCTCATTGCGCTCGACCGCATGGAGCGTGGCCAGGGCGAACTGTCCGCCGTGCAGGAAGTGCAGCAGGCCTTCGGCATTCCGGTGGTGGCCGTGGCATCGCTGGAGGACTTGCTGGCCTATCTTGGCGGTCGGCCGGAGCTGGCGCAGAATTTGCAAGCCGTATTCCGATACCGCGAACAATACGGGATAAAAAAATGAATATATGGCCAGGCTCGGCCTTGGTGCTTCTGGTTGCGGCAATGCTGCCCGTGCCGGCAACGGCGCAGGGGCGCAAGACGTATTGCTGCATCGACGAAGGCGGCAGGCAGGCATGTTCCGATGTGCTGCCGAAACAATGTTATGGCCGCGCCTATCGGGAGATCAATGCGCAGGGCGTGACGATCAAGCGCATCGACGCGCCGCTGACCGCCGAGCAGCGGGCGGCAAGGGAAGCCGATGCCAGGAAGGCCAGGGAAGAAGAAGCCAGGCGGCTGGAGCAGGATCGCAAGAACCGCGCCCTGCTGGCGACGTATACCAGCGAACAGGACATCGACGTCGCCCGCGATCGCGCCGTTGCCGATATCCAGAAAAGCATCAAGGCGACACAGGAAAAGCAGGCCGAGCTGGCGAAGCAGAAGCAGAAACTCGATGCCGAGGCGGAGTTCTACAAGAAAAGTCCCATGCCGCCGCCGTTGCAGGCGCAGATTCGCGACAACGACATCGAGATGAAGGCGCATCAGGCGGCCATTGATGACCGGCACAAGGAAATCGAGGCCGTCAAGGCCAGGTACGAGAACGAAAAACTGCGCTACCGCGAACTGACGAAAAAGAAGACGGTGGGCAAGACCGAGCCGGCCGCCTCGCCGCCCAGCGGCGCCGACGCCCGTCCGCGCTGATCCGATGCCCACCGGGCCGCTGCTCCTCGCCGCCTCCGCTGTCCTCGTCGCCATACTGGCGATTCGCGCCCACTACCTCGAAGAACGGCAGCGCTGGCAGGTTTTTGCCTTCAAGCCGCTGGCCACGCTGCTGATCCTGGCGCTGGCGCTTTCCCTGCCCCCGGCACGGCCCGAATACCAATGGGCGATTGCCGCCGGCCTGTTGTTCTCGACGGCTGGCGACGTCTTTCTCATGCTGCCGCGCGACCGCTTCGTCGCCGGGCTGGCGAGCTTCCTTGTCGCCCATCTGTGCTATATCTGGGCCTTCGGCATCGAGGTGCCGTTCGCCGGCAACCCGCTGTTATGGTTGCCTTATTTTGCGGCGGGCGGGATGGTGGTGGCGCTGGTGTGGCCGGGCCTGAAACCGGCCTTGCGCGGGCCGGTGGTGGTCTATGTGGTCGTGATCGCCGTCATGGCAGGTCAGGCGACGGAGCGCTGGCATGCCCTGGGCAGTGCCGTGGCGCTGGCGGCCGCAATCGGCGCAGGGCTGTTCGTCGTATCGGATGCGGTGCTGGCGATCGACCGCTTCCGCTGGCACTTCCGCGCCGCGCGCACCGTGACGCTGGCGACCTACTGGGCGGCGCAGCTGCTGATTGCGCTGTCGGTATCAGGCGCCTAGCTTTTTTCGCAGCAGCTCGTTGACCTGCTGCGGATTGCCCTTGCCCCTGGTCGCCTTCATGGCCTGGCCGACCAGTGCGTTGAAGGCCTTCTCCTTGCCGGCGCGGAATTCCTCCACCGACTTCGGGTTGGCCGCCAGCACCTC
>JAEHDO010000161.1 GCA_016880375.1 Betaproteobacteria bacterium
ATCGCGAGGGCGCCGAACTGGCCTTCACCTACCAGAACGACCGTTTCAAGGAGCGTATCGCCAAATTCGCCGAAGAATTCGGCAGCAAACTGTTCTTCCCCTGCGACGTGGCGGAGGACACGCAGATCGATGCCCTCTTCACCGAACTCGGCAGCCACTGGGAAGGCCTCGAGGGGCTGGTGCATTCCATCGCCTTTGCGCCAAGCGAGGCGATTGAGGGCGACTTCCTCGACGGCATCACGCGCGATGCCTTCCGCATTGCCCACGACGTGTCCTCCTACAGTTTCGCGGCACTGGCCAAGGCAGCACGGCCGATGCTGCTGAAAGGACGCAATCCTGCGCTGCTGTGCCTGTCCTACCTCGGCGCCGAACGCACCCTGCCCAACTACAACACCATGGGCCTGGCCAAGGCCAGCCTCGAAGCCGCCACGCGCTATCTGGCCTTCTGCCTCGGACCGCAAGGCATTCGCGCCAACGCCATCTCGGCCGGCCCGATCAAAACCCTGGCCGCCTCCGGCATCGGTAATTTCGGCAAGCTGCTGGCCTATAACGCGCACCACGCCCCTCTGCGGCGCAACGTGAACATCGATGAAGTCGGCAATGCCGCCGCCTTCATGCTCTCCGATCTCGCCAGCGGCATCACCGGCGAAATCCTTTACGTCGACGGCGGTCTCAACACCACCGCCCTCGGCAACCCGGAACCGCTGCCTTAACCCGCCTGGCACAAAGAGAAACGGGCTGCCGCGGCAGCCCGTTTCTTTTTCATGTCCTAAGGATGGGTCCCGGGCAGGGTCGGCGTCTATTCGCTGTTACCCTTTGCCAGCGCAGCCTTGTCGATTTTCACGCTGTAACGCTGCCGCAACGCGGCCAGGTAGGCGTTAAAATCCTCGGTGCCAGCCAGTTGGGCCAGTTGCGCCCGCTGTGCCTGGGCGCGTGGATCGCCCGCGTTTTTGGCCGTGCCGGAATTGACTTGCAAGATGCGGTAGAGAACGTACGCGCCATTCGGCAGCTGCGTTCCCGCATAGGCGGGCAGCTTGTCAGCGGGCGCCTTGAAAATGACGCGTTGCGCTTCCGCCGCCAGGCCGCGCATCGGTTGCCGCACGACGGTCTGCGGCTGAGCCCAGGCGATTGCTACCGCCTCGCCCTTGTTCAACCGAGCCAGTTTCGCTTCGCCGTCCTTCTGCGCCAGGCGGGCCGACTCCTCGGCCACCAGGTTTTTCTCGATCTCTGCCTTGACGGTTTCCAGGGCACGCAATTCGGCCGGCCGCACTTCGATTACGCGCGCCGCTACCAGGGTGTTCGGCGCGACCTCGATGGCGTCGGTGTTGCGCTTGTTCTTCAGGGCATCATCGGAAAACAGGGCCGCGAACAGCTTTTCGTTGCTTGCCAGGGGACCCGCTGCGGCACGATTCACCTGATCAAACAAACCCGTCTGCCGAATCGGCAGCTTGAACGTCTCCGCCGCCGGTTTCAGGCTGTCAGCCTGTTCGTAAACCAGATTCGAAAAAGACTCGGCCACCTCTGCGAATTTCCTGCCCGCCGCCTGCAACTTGAGCTCCGCGGCGATGGAATCGCGCGCCTCCTCCAGAGTACGCACCTTGCCGGGCTTGATGCCGGTCAAGCGGATGATATGGAAACCGAACTCGCTGCGCACCACATCGCTGATCTGGTTTTCCTTAAGCGAAAACACTGCCTCCTCGAAGGGTTTGACCATCGCGCCGCGCGGAAAGAAACCGAGATCGCCGCCTTTCGCAGCCGATCCGGGATCCTGCGAATGCTCTTTCGCCAGCCTGGCAAATTCTCCGGGGTTCCGCTTCGCCTGCTGCAGAACTGTCTCGATCTTGGCACGGGCAGCGTTCTGCGCGGCCTCGGGCGCATCCGCCGGCGACTGTATGAGGATGTGGCTGGCGCGACGCTCCTCCTCGGTAACGTAATTCCTTGAATTCTTTTCGTAGGCGCCCTTGATGTCGTCTGGACTGATCGTCGTCTGTTCAGCGAGAGATTCGCGGCTCAGCACGACATACTCGACACGGATCTGCTGCGGTATCTCGAACAGTTTGCGATTCTTCTCGTAAAACTCCTTGACGGCCTCCGCCGATATCCTGAACTGGCCGGCATATTGCTCGGAGCGGAGGACTGCCTCGCTCACCTGCCGCTCCTCAAGCTGAATGGCAATCACCCGTTCAGCTGCGGCACTGGAAACCACGGCGGTATCGGAAACCGCCTGAACCAGTTGCTGCAGCGTCAGATCCTGGCGCAGTTTGGCTTCGAAACCGGTCTGGGTCAGGCCTTGGGCGCGCAACGCCTGCTCATAGCGACGCTTGGAAAACTGGCCGTCCTCCTGCAGGGCCGGAATCGAACTGATCACTGCGATCAGTTGCGCGTCACTGGCCGTCAGGCCAGATTTCGTCGCATGCAGCAGCAGCAGGCGCTGGGTCACCAGCGAGTCGAGCATGGCCAGGCGCGCTTCCGGCGTTTCCAGCATGGCCGCATTGAACTCTCGCCCCAACTGTACCCGCAAGCGTTCCTGCTGGTCGCGCATGGCCAGGGAAAACGCCTGGCGTGAAATCGGGCTGCCTCCGACGTTTGCCAGTTCGTCAGCTCCACCGCTGCTGCGGAAATAGGAATCCACCCCCCAGAAGGCGAAGGGCAGGATAATCAATCCGAGGAATATCTGGACAATCCGTTTGTTGTTGCGAACCGCGTCAAACATGATCGATTACCCGTGTCGATAGGGAAATACTAAGAAAAAAGGCGAACTCGCGTTCGCCCTTTCCTACGGTGTTGGCGGAGTGGACGGGACTCGAACCCGCGACCCCCGGCGTGACAGGCCGGTATTCTAACCAACTGAACTACCACTCCTGCGTCTTGCTGCCCCAGCCGTGAGCGTCACGTATCCTGGCTGGTAGGTGCTGACGGGATCGAACCGCCGACATTCGCCGTGTAAAGGCGACGCTCTACCAGCTGAGCTAAGCACCCGCTTGCCTCACCGCCAGCATCAGGCGGCCCAGCAAAAGCGCATTAGTTTACCGCATCTTTCAGCGCTTTTCCAGCGCGAAACTTGGGTACGCGTGCTGATTTGATCTTGATTGTCGCGCCGGTACGCGGGTTGCGGCCGCTGCGCGCTGCGCGCTTGCCCACATAAAACGTGCCGAAACCGACCAGTGTCACCATGCCCCCCTTTTTCAGTGAGGTCCTGATGGCGCCAACGGTGGCGTCCAGCGCCCGGCCGGCGGCGGCTTTGGAGATATCGGCCGACTTGGCGATCTGATCGATGAGTTCTGATTTGTTCACAAAAGCCCCCTCTGCTTTGGATAGGTGAATGACTGACCATGAAGGACGAACGGGCTTTATAGCAAGCTGAAAAACCCCGTGTCAAGCAACTTTCTGGAGGTGCGGCAAAGATTTTTTGAAGAGAGCGCAATGCCCTGCCGCATGTTCGCGGCAGGGCATTGCGCAGGACGGTTCAATGCGTGATCAGATTCGAGGCTGCTGCTGCCTCTCCTGCGGCCACCGCGGCTACCTCGGCGGATTCAGGCAACGGCTCGGGATTGCGCTCGAGTGCAAGTTCCAGCACCTGGTCGATCCATTTCACCGGAACGATCTCGATCGTGTTCTTGATGTTCTCCGGGATGTCGACCAGATCCTTGACGTTTTCCTCGGGAATCAGAGCCGTGCGGATGCCGCCACGTACCGCAGCCAGCAGTTTCTCCTTCAGTCCTCCGATCGGCAGTACCTCTCCCCGCAACGTGATTTCGCCGGTCATGGCGACATCTGCGCGCACCGGAATGCCCGTCAGGACGGACACCAGCGCAGTGGAGATGGCGATTCCGGCCGACGGGCCATCCTTCGGCGTCGCACCCTCCGGCAGGTGGATATGGATGTCGCTCTTCTGGTAGAAGTCCTCGGAGATGCCGAGCGCTCTGGAACGCTTGCGCACCACCGACAGCGCCGCCTGGATCGATTCCTGCATCACCTCACCCAGTTTGCCGGTGGTCATGGTCTTGCCCTTGCCTGGCAGCACCACCGCCTCGATGGTGAGCAGTTCACCGCCGACCTCGGTCCAGGCCAGGCCTGTCACCTGCCCGACCTGGTTCTCCTTCTCCGCCATACCGAAGGAGTACTTGCGCACGCCAAGATACTTGTCGAGATTGCGGGCGTTCACCACCAGCTTGCTGTGACGCTTCTTCAGCACCAGGGACTTCACCACCTTGCGGCAGATCTTGGAGATCTCGCGCTCCATGCTGCGCACACCGGCCTCTCGCGTGTAGTAGCGCACGATGTCGCGCAACGCGTCCTCGGTGACCGACAGCTCCTCCTTCTTCACGCCGTTGTTCTTCAGCTGCTTGGGCAATAGATAGCGCTGGGAGATATTGACCTTCTCGTCCTCCGTATAGCCTGAAAGTCGGATCACCTCCATGCGGTCGAGCAACGGCGCCGGGATGTTCAGGGTATTGGCGGTGGCGACGAACATCACGTCGGAAAGGTCGTACTCGACCTCGACATAGTGGTCGACGAAGGTGGAGTTCTGCTCAGGATCCAGCACCTCCAGCAGGGCCGAGCTCGGATCGCCGCGGAAATCCTGGCCCATCTTGTCGACCTCGTCGAGCAGGAAAAGCGGATTCTTCACGGCAACCTTGGTCATGTTCTGCAGGATCTTGCCGGGCATGGAGCCGATGTAGGTGCGGCGGTGGCCGCGGATCTCCGCCTCGTCGCGCACGCCGCCAACCGACATGCGGACGAACTTGCGGTTGGTGGCGCGGGCAATCGACTGGCCGAGCGAGGTCTTGCCGACCCCGGGCGGGCCGACCAGGCAGAGGATCGGCGCCTTCAGCTTGTCAACGCGCTGCTGCACCGCAAGGTACTCGAGAATGCGTTCCTTGACCTTCTCTAGACCGTAGTGATCCTTCTCCAGCACCTTCTCGGCAGCGGAGAGGTCCTTGCAGATGCGGCTCTTCTTCTTCCACGGCAGGTTGGTCAGCGTCTCTATGAAATTGCGCACGACCGTCGCTTCGGCCGACATGGGCGACATCAGGCGCAGCTTCTTCAGCTCTGCCTGCGCCTTGTTCTGCGCCTCCTTGCTCATGCCGGCGGCCTTGATTTTCTTCTCCATCTCGTCAAGGTCAGCGCCCTCCTCGCCCTCGCCGAGTTCCTTCTGGATGGCCTTCACCTGCTCGTTGAGGTAGTACTCGCGCTGACTCTTTTCCATTTGGCGCTTGACGCGGCCGCGAATGCGCTTTTCCACCTGCAGGATGTCGAGTTCCGTTTCCAGTTGGGACAGTAGCCTCTCGAGCCTGGCGCCGACATCGAAAACTTCGAGGATTTCCTGCTTCTGCTCGAGTTTCAGCGGCAGGTGTGCGGCGATGGTGTCGGCCAGGCGTCCCGCCTCTTCGATGCCGGCCAGCGATGTCAGGATTTCCGGAGGAATCTTCTTGTTCAGTTTTACATACTGGTCGAACTGGGCAATGATGGCGCGTCTCATTGCCTCGACTTCGTGTGTCGCCCGCTCATCCGCCGGCAAGGGCATGAGCATCGCAACAAACATGGCGCGCTCATCGGTAATCCGTTCGATTCGGGCACGCTGGCCGCCTTCGACCAGCACCTTCACCGTGCCATCCGGCAGTTTGAGCATCTGCAGGATGTTGGCCACGCAGCCGATCTCGTACATGTCCTCGACGCCAGGCTCGTCCTTGGCCGCCGATTTCTGTGCAACCAGCAGGATGTGCTTGCCTGCCTCCATGGCGGTCTCGAGGGCCTTGATCGATTTCGGCCGCCCGACGAACAGCGGGATGACCATGTGGGGAAAGACCACTACATCCCTGAGGGGAAGCAGCGGGAGTTCGATTCGCTCTGCGGGGAGGTCAAGCGCGCTTGACATGATGTTTATCCTTTATGGAGACTGCCGTCCCACCAATGTTGGGGGCAACGGTAAAAATTCAAGAAAATCAGCAGCGACCCGAAAACGTAGGTTTCAGTGAGGGCCAACCTTCAGGTTATGCCGTAACTAAAAGCCCGGTTAGGCCAGCTGAAACAATCAGTTGGAGCCGGCCACCTTGGGCTGGTCGGCGTAGATCAGGATCGGCTGGGAGGAGCCCTCGATCATGCCCTCGTCGACCACCACCTTAGTGACATTCTCCAAGTTGGGAAGTTCATACATGGTGTCGAGCAGGACGGACTCGAGGATGGAGCGCAGGCCGCGCGCCCCGGTCTTGCGCTTGAGCGCCCGGCGGGCGATGGCCTGCAGCGCCTGAGGGCGGACTTCGAGCTCGGCGCCTTCCATGGCGAAGAGCTTCTGGTACTGCTTGATGAGGGCGTTCTTCGGCTCGACGAGGATCTCCATCAGCGCCGCCTCGTCCAGTTCATGCAGCGTCGCGATCACCGGCAGACGGCCGACGAATTCGGGAATCAGGCCGAACTTGATGAGATCCTCCGGCTCGACCAAGCGCAGAGTCTCGGTGACATCCTTGCTGTCGCGGCTTTTCACTTCCGCGCCGAAGCCGATGCCGGCCTGCTCGGTACGGTTGCGGATGACCTTGTCCAGGCCGTCGAAGGCGCCACCGCAGACGAACAGGATGTTGGTGGTATCCACCTGGACGAAATCCTGATTGGGGTGCTTGCGGCCGCCCTGCGGCGGCACCGAGGCGATGGTGCCCTCGATCAGCTTCAGCAGCGCCTGCTGCACGCCCTCGCCCGACACGTCGCGCGTGATGGACGGGTTGTCGGACTTGCGCGAGATCTTGTCGATCTCGTCGATGTAGACGATGCCGGTCTGCGCCTTCTCGACGTCGTAGTCGCACTTCTGCAGCAGCTTCTGGATGATGTTCTCGACGTCCTCGCCCACGTAGCCGGCTTCGGTCAGCGTGGTCGCGTCGGCGATCGTGAACGGCACGTTGAGCAGGCGCGCCAGGGTCTCGGCCAGCAGGGTCTTGCCCGAGCCGGTGGGCCCGATCAGGAGGATGTTGGACTTGGCCAGCTCGATCTCTTCCTGGCGCTGCCGGGACTCGAGCCGCTTGTAGTGGTTGTAGACCGCGACCGCGAGGGTCTTCTTGGCGCGCGACTGGCCGATCACGTACTGGTCGAGCACGTCCATGATCTCGCGCGGCTTGGGCAGATGGCTGCGCGCGGTGGCGGCCTTCTCCTCGAGTTCCTCGCGGATGATGTCGTTGCAGAGCTCGACGCACTCGTCGCAAATGAAGACCGACGGGCCCGCGATGAGCTTGCGGACCTCGTGCTGGCTCTTGCCGCAGAAGGAGCAGTAGAGGAGCTTGCCGTCGTCGTGCTTGCCGCGTGAATCGTCCGCCATGCCCTGACCTTG
>JAEHDO010000162.1 GCA_016880375.1 Betaproteobacteria bacterium
ACGAAACCGACGAGCACATGTGCTTCCTGCCGCTGTGCCATGTCGCCGAGCGCATGGCCGGCGCCTATTTTTCCCTGTACACCGGCACCGTGCTCAACTTCGTCGAGAACCCGGAGACCATCCCGGAGAACGTACGCGAGATCCAGCCGACGGTGTTCCTTGCCGTGCCGCGCATCTGGGAGAAGTTCTATTCCGGCGTGATGATCGCCCTGTCCGAGGCGCTGGCGGTGGAAAAGCTCGCCTACAAGTGGGCCATCGGCATCGGCCAGCGCATGGTCGCCCGCTACGAGGCGGGCCAGCCGATCGGCGCCGGGTTGCGCGCGCTGCACTGGCTGGGGCGGGTCCTCGCCCTCAACAACGTGCGCCGCATGATCGGCATCCACCGCTGCCGCTTCCTCGTCACCGGCGCGGCGCCCATCTCGCCCGACCTGGTGCGCTGGTACCTGGCGCTGGGCGTGCCCATGCTCGAGGTGTGGGGGCAGACCGAATCCGGCGGCGGCGCCACCTGCATGCCGGTCTCGCGCATCAAGCCGGGCCTGATCGGCGTCGCCAATGCCTACTGCGAAGTCAAGCTCTCGGCCGAAGGCGAGCTGCTGATCCGCGGCGAGAACGTCTTCCTGGGCTATCTCAACCAGCCGGAAAAGACGGCCGAGACCATCGACGCCGAGGGCTGGCTGCACACCGGCGACGTCGGCACGCAGGACGCCGACGGCTTCTTCAAGATCTCCGACCGCCTCAAGGACATCATCATCACCGCCGGCGGCAAGAACATCACCCCTTCGGAAATCGAGAACCAGCTGAAGTTCTCGCCCTACATCACCGATGCGGTGGTGATCGGCGACAAGCGGCCGTACCTCGTCTGCCTGGTCATGATCGACCACGAGAACGTCGAGAAATTCGCCCAGGACCACGACATTCCGTTCTCCAACTACGCCAGCCTGTGCCGCGCCCCGGAGGTGCAGAAGCTGATCGAGGGGGAGGTGGAGCGGGTCAACAAGCAGTTCGCCAGGGTCGAGCAGGTGAAAAAGTTCCGCCTGATAGAACAGAAGCTGGGCGCCGAGGACGAGGAGCTTACCCCGACCATGAAGCTGAAGCGCAAATTCGTGAACCAAAAGTACGCAGACCTTATAGAATCGATGTACCGCCCTTAGGCGAATAACAGAGGAGAGGAGACTTGAACATGAAGAAGATCGTCAGCAAGGTGGCCATCATCGCGGCCGCCACCACCCTGGCCTGGTCCGCCCAGGCCCAGCAACTGGGCGTCACCAAGGACCAGATCGTCCTCGGCTCGATCCAGGACCTGTCCGGCCCGCTCGCCGGCTTCAGCAAGCCGGCCCGCAACGGCATGCAGATGCGGGTCGACGAGATCAACGCTTCGGGCGGCGTCAACGGCCGCAAGATCAAGCTGGTCGTCGAGGACAGCGGCTACGACCCGAAGAAGGGCCTGCTCGCCGCGCAGAAGATGGTGCAGCAGGACAAGATCTTCGCCATGGCCGGCACCATCGGCACGGCGGTGTCCATGGCCACCATGCCGATCCTCTTCGAGAAGAACATCCCGCACGTCTTCCCGCTGACCGGCGCGCGCGAAATGTACGAGCCGCTGCACAAGTTGAAGTTCTCCTTCGCCGCCCCCTACTACGACCAGGTCCGCATCGGCGTGAAGTGGATGGCCAAGGAGCGCGGCTCGAAGAAGTTCTGCATCATCTACCAGGACGACGAGTACGGCCTGGAAGTGCTGCGCGGCGCCGAGGACGGCCTCAAGGACATCGGCCAGACGCTCGCCGAGAAGACTTCCTTCAAGCGCGCCGCCACCGACTTCTCCGCCCAGGTGGCGAAGATGAAGGGCGCCGGCTGCGACACTGTGGTGATGGGCACCATCATCCGCGAGGCGCTCGGCACCATCGGCACGGCGCGCAAGATGGGCTGGAACCCGCAGTTCCTCGGCTGCTCGGCCTCCTACACCGACCTCATCCACAAGCTCGGCGGCAAGGCGGTGGAAGGCTTCTACGCCATGCACCAGGTCTCGGTGCCGTATCCGGACGACGCCTCGAAGAACGTGCGCGACTGGGCGGCCGCCTACAAGGCGCAGTTCAAGGAGGATCCGAGCCTGTTCTCCGCCTACGGCTACGTCATCGCCGACCTGTTCTACCAGACCGCCAAGCGCGCCGGCCCGAACCTGACCACCGACAGCTTCGTCAAGGCGCTGGAGAGCGCGCCCTTCGCGCGCGACATGTTCGGCAGCCCGGAGTACAAGTTCACGGCGACGCAGCACCTGGGCAACCAGAAGTCGCGCGTCAGCCAGATCCAGAACGGCAAGTGGGTGACCATCACCGACTACCTGTCGAACTGATCCAGTTCGTTTCGGTAAAAAAAGGGCGCTCCGGCGCCCTTTTTTTTATTTCCAGGATGTTCCTGGCGCCTCAGATCTGCTAGCTCGCAGCACCAGAAAAAACACCCGCTGGAAGCGGGTGTTTCAGGAGTCGATCGGGAAAGCGATCAGAACTTGTATCTCAGCCCCAGGAAAAATTCGTTCGATTTGAGATCGGCCGAGAAATCGCCCGCGGGTGCCCCACCGCCAATAGCCGACAGGTTGATCTTGGTTTTCCCAAGGTCCACATAGCGGTAACCGCCGTTGATATGCAATGCATTTGTCAGGGGATACGCTACCCCCAGCTCCCCCTGCCAGGAAAAGTTGGTGTCCGAACCCGAGCCCTGGACGACCGTATCATTGGTCGAAACATGCGTCCGAGCCTGGCCAATGCCCAAGCCGCCGTAGAACGCGAACTTGTTGTACTCGATGAAATCGTAGTAGGCGGACAGCATCCAGGCTTTTGTTTTGATCTTGCTGGCATAGAAGAATGTCGGAACCGGCGGCTGGAAGCTGTCGGTGGTGTATTTGTCCCTGTCGTATTCCCTGTAGCCGAGATCGAATCTCAATCGGCCCATATCCACCCCCGCCTTGATGGCGTACATGGTGTTGTGATTCTTGTCATCGTTGGTATTCAGATGCGGACCAAGAGTGTTGAAACCGCCCGAATCCATGCTCGTGTAGGACTGGCCGATCTCGGCGCCCAGGTAGAACCTGGCTGTGCTCCAATTCACGCCCTGTGCCTGTGCCGTGGTTGCCAACGTGGCAAGGGTCGCGACGGCTAACAATTTGATTTTCATCTTTCTCAACCCCATCCGTTTGTTAAACACTTACTGCCGTAACCGCCTACAAGCAAAACAACCATTCCGAAAACGAATTCAATTGTGTTTTTAAAGGATTATTTCCGGCATGGCAAACCCTATTGGGGGTTTATGCCGTCTAGCCTGCGGCCTAGATGTATTTTTGCAACATGGACGCGCGGCCGTGACTCGATCCTTTTCTGGAGAAGCGGTCCAATGAAAGCCAGCATCCGGAAAATGGGCTGCTTGACAAGAAACGAACGATCGTGCTATAAAGACGCCATGGGAAAAGGTGAGGAAACCCGCCAGGCCATCCTCGACGAGGCGCTGGCGCTGTCCAGCCAGGTCGGCGTCAGCGGCCTGAGCATCGGCGCGCTGGCCGACAAGGCCGGCATGTCGAAGAGCGGCCTGTTCGCGCACTTCGGCTCGAAGGAGGAACTGCAGATCGCCGTCCTGCGCGAAGGCCAGCAGCGCTTCGTCGACACCGTCGTGCGGCCGGCGCTGAAGCAGCCGCGCGGCGTCGCCCGCCTGCGCGCCATCCTCGCCAACTGGCTCGACTGGACGCGCAAGGCGCGCCTGCCCGGCGGCTGCCCGATGAACGCCGCCGCCAACGAGTTCGACGACCAGCCCGGCGCGGTGCGCGACTGCGTCGAGGCCGGCCTCGC
>JAEHDO010000163.1 GCA_016880375.1 Betaproteobacteria bacterium
CTCTGGCTGCCTGGAAAAACATCGCAATGCGCGCAGCTTGATGGCGGCGGGCTCTACTCGCGCAATCCGATTGCGCACAAATGGAAGGCGCCATTTCGGAGTCTGACGCTTCGCGAAACTGTTGGATGGAGAACTCAAGACCTTCTCGAACAGTCGCTGTTCCTGTACGACCACGACCACCTACTTGGTGCTCGCATTCTCCTCAGGTCGGCGTTTGAAACTGTGGCGATCCTTATCTACTTGAACCAAATTACCCGCAAGGTGCTTGCCGGGTCGCTGGACTTTCACGACTTCTCAGAAAAGACATCGACGCTTTTGCTAGGCTCTCGGGATAATTCCACGAACCACAAATCGTTGAGTATCGTCACCATCCTGGGCAAGTGCAATAGTCGATATCCGGGGATCGAAGAGCTTTACGCGATGCTGTCCGAAAGCGCACATCCCAACTACGAAGGAACCTGCATCGGCTATTCATCATTAGACACGGACAACCATGTCACAACGTTTTCAAACAGGTGGAAGTCAATGTACGCAGGCAGACACATTGAATTCATCGAACTCTGCACGACCACGTTCTACAACGAGTACAACGAAGAGTGGCCGGACGCATTTGAGAAATTGGAAGCGTGGATTGAAGCCAACGATGAGCGCCTTGAGAAGACAAAGCGAGGCGTCTAACCCTGCGGTCCACACGGACCTTGCGCGAAAAGCCGCGCAAGGCCGGTGACCTCCACGTTGTGCGGCAAAGTGGACTCCGCCTAGGGGATTGCAATGAAAAACACGTTCTCGCTGGTCTTGGTAGTAATGCTGCTGGCAGTCTGCCGGACGGCCTCAGCCGCCGAACCCAAAGATGTAGGCATCGTCCTGATGCATGGCTGGGGCCTGCAGCGCAACCCACCGCCCGGCCGCGTGTATCCGCATCGGTGGAACGATCCGCTGGCGAACGCGCTTAGGCAGGAAGGGTTCCGCGTGGTTCAGGAAGAGATGCCATGGGGGCCGAATCGCATCATCGATGCAACGCTCGACGGAGCGATGACCGAGATTGACGCGCAGGTCGAGAAGCTGAAAGCGCAGGGCGCGAGCAAGATCGTCATTGCGGGGCACAGCATGGGCACGCCGATGGCACTTGCCTATGCAGCACGCCGCGACGGGTTGGCAGGCGTGATCGGCCTCGCCCCGGGACATCATCCGGAACTGCAACCTGCCATGTACCCTGATTTCTTCCCCAAGCAGGTGGCGAAGGCCAAGGCGGCAATTGCAGCTGGACAGGGTGACGCTCGAATTACATTCACGGCGGCGCAATGTTGCGTGTTCTACCAGGACTTCTCAACTACACCACGCATTTATCTGAGCTACTTCGACCCGGATGGACCGGGAACAATGTCGGGGAACGCGACGAGCGTCAGGCTAGGTGTCCCAGTGCTTCTGGTATTCGGAAAGAGAGACATTATCTTCAAGCTTCTCGACGACGTGAAGCAATCTTACTCGGACTACGTGCTCACTCGACTTGCGCCGAATCCGCGGCACAAGAGAATCATCTTGGACGCCGATCACGTTCAGGTCCCTGGCCAATCCGTCTCCGAAGTTGTGCAGTGGCTCCGGGAACTGCCTTAAGCGACGCCGTTTGCCGCCCAACAGATCGGTCAACGCAGACGCCGCGCGAGGAATCTGCGCGGTGCTGGTTACCGGAACGTTGAACGTGCGGCCCCCCCAGTGCCACCTCTTCCTCTTTGGGATACAAACGGACAGCAACGCATCTATCTTCTGAAGCCTCTTTGGCCTAGAACCGGCCGCAAGCCGCGCGTCCTCAAACATTGGAAAAAGTCAGTCGCTGGAGGACGGCGGCAGGTGCTCGCGGTGGGCGAAGCCGAGGGTGTTGTCGATCAGCCAGATGTCTTCCGGCGCGAACGCGTACCAGCGGATCTTGTCGAGTGCCTCGAGGATCTTGCGCGGCACGCCGGCGCCGCCGCCGATGAGGGGATAGCGCTGCTGGTAGAGGGCGCGCACGCGCGCCTCGTCGCCGGGCGCGACGGCGCGCGCCGTGCCGGAGAGCTGCAGGCCGCGGATGCCGGGCCAGTCGTCGTAGTCGCGTTGGATGGTGGCCGCCACGCGCGGGTCGGCGGCGAGGCATTCGGCGTGGCGCGAAGTGGGTGACGACAGGAAATACAGGCGCAGGTCTTCGTGGGCGTAGAACACCGCCGCCGCCCAGGGCCCGTCCGCGCCGACGGTGGACAGCGTCATCACATGGTGTTCGCCGAGCAGGGCGAGCACGCGTTCCTTCAGGGATGCACTCATGCCGGGCTCGGCTCGCCGGCTTGGGTTTGCGCCGCCGGCTTCCCGGGCGCCGCCCTGTCCGCTTCCTTCATGCGCTTCAGGCGGTAGGCGAGCTGCGGCCGTGTGATGCCGAGCAGGCGCGCCGCCGAGGAGAGGTTGCCGCCGGCCTTGGCCACCGCCGCCTCCAGCAGCATCGACTCCACTTCGTCCAGGGTGAACACGCCGTTGAGCACCGACTCGCACAGCTTCTCGCCCGGCTGCCAGCCGCGGGCGAGGTCGCCGTGGGCGTCCAGCCCCAGCTCGGGCGGCTGGGTGTCGCGCTCGGCGAGGAACAGGTGCTCGGCCTCGATGCGGGTGCCGTGCGGCGCGATGATGACGCTGCGCTCGATGACGTTCTGCAGCTCGCGGATGTTGCCCGGCCAGGTGTAGGAGAGCAGCGCCCGCTTGGCCTTGTCGGTGAAGCCGCGCAGGCGCTTGCCGTGGA
>JAEHDO010000164.1 GCA_016880375.1 Betaproteobacteria bacterium
ACGCCACCGCCGTCGGCAAGTTGTTCCTCGTCGAGGACGGCCTGCAGAAACTGCGCGAATACGCCAGGCGCACCGGCCTGCCCGGCTTCACGCCGACTTCGCTCACCACCCTGCCCGCCCTGGAAAAGGAACTCGATCGCGTGCGCCGCCACGGCGTCGCCTTCGACAACGAGGAGATCGAGCAGGGCCTGCGCTGCATCGCCGCGCCGGTGCGCGACGACTCCGGCGAGCTGGTGGCCGGTCTCTCCGTCTCGGCACCCGCCGAGCGCTACGACGCCGAGTGGATTCCGCTGATCAAGCAGGCGGCCGACAACATCTCGCACGCGCTCGGCTACACGCCAAAAAAATAGGCCGGCTGACAGCCGGCCCGTTGTCCCGTTGGAGGCGCCCTAGCCGGCCGTTCGCCGGCCCAGCGCGGCACTCCGCCGCAGGTTATTCACCGAAGCATTCTCGATCCAGCGCTTGATGCGGTTGGCATCGCCGATGCGCGTCAGCCGGCCCCAGGAATCCAGCAGCACGATGACCACCGGCTTGTTGTTGAGCCAGGCCTGCATCACCAGGCACTTGCCCGCCTCGCGGATGTAGCCGGTTTTCGACACGGCGATTTCCCAACCGGAGGCCGGGCTGCGCACCAGGGTGTTGGTGTTATGGAAGGCAATCGGGCGCCCGCCCACCAGCATCGTGCGCTCGCTCGTCGTGGACAGTTCGCGGATGAGCGGGTAGTGGGAAGCCGCGGACACCATCTTGGTCAGGTCGCGGGCGCTCGAAACATTGGCGGCGGTGAGTCCAGTGGGGTCGGAAAAGCGGGTGTCCTTGAGGCCGATCGCGGCCGCCTTGTGGTTCATGGCCTCGATGAACGCCGCGGCACCGCCCGGGTAGTGGTGCGACAGCGCCGAGGCGGCGCGGTTCTCGGAGGCCATCAGCGCCAGCAGCAGCATGTCCTCGCGGCTGAGCTGCGTGCCCACCTTCAGGCGCGAGCGGGTGCCCTTGAGGGTATCCACATCCTCGCCGCCGATGGTCAGCATCTCGGTAAGCGGCAGCTGGGCATCCAGCACCACCATCGCCGTCATCAGCTTGGTGATGGAAGCGATCGGCAGCACGGCATCGGAATTCTTTTCGAAGAGCACCTCGCCGGAGGACTGGTCCTGAACCACCACGGCGGCGGATTTCAGCAGCAAGTCGTCGGAATCCTGCGCTTCTGCACGCGGCTCGCTCCGCTTCTCGACTTTGCTCACGGGCTTGGCCTTGCGTTTGGCGGCCTGCTTGTTGCTCGTCGCCGCTTCGGCCGGTGTGGCGGCGCCCAGCGTGCCCAGGGAAAGGGCCGCACAAATCGCCAGCAGGGTCGTCAGCTTGAATTTCACGCAATTCCCCTATTTGGATCGAGGTGTTCCGAGTTTAGCACTGAAAACAATATTTGCAATAAAAATAGCTTGTTAGGCTATTTTTCTAAAGTGACTTGGATAATTAAGGCTTAAGCAATTTTGAGGAAAGCGCGCACTTCCTCACGGCGCGCCATCGTATCCGTATAGCCGAGTTCGATCAAGGCGCGGGTATAGGACTGCTCAAAGAGCAGATAGCTCGCCAGGGCCGAGCCAGCCTTGCTGGTGGCGCCGATGCCGCGCAGCATGGCCCGCACCGGCCAGGGCAGGCTCTTCACATGCCGAGCCGCCATATAGTCCAGGCGCTGGGAGGGGGCGATCACCAGCGTTTCGATCTGGCGCAAGGGAAGCCCGGCCTTCTCGCGCACTTCCTGCGGAATGATGGAAACAGTGTTGTTGATGCGCTGCAGACGCTCCAGGTCGACATGAAGGCTGTCGAGAAAAATCGACGACAGGGCATGGCCGGCGATCTGGGCGAGCGGCGGATAGGCATCGCCGCGCTTCGAGCGTCTTTCGTCCTCCATGCGGCCGGAACCGATCACCAGAATGCGATCGGCGCCGAGATGGATGGCTGGCGAGATAGGGGCCAGCTGGCGCATCGAGCCGTCGCCGAAATACTCGCGGTGGATCTTGATGGCCGGGAAGATGAACGGAATGGCGCTGGAGGCGAGCAGGTGGTCGACGCCGAGCCGGGCGCGGACCCCGGCCCGATGCGTGCGCTTCCAGGTTTCCGCCGCCGCCGCCCCCTGGAAGAAGCTGATGCTGTGGCCGGACAGGTAACCCGATGCCGTGATCGATACGGCAAACAGGGAACCGCTTTCGATCGCCGCATCGATGTTCCTGAAATCCAGGCTGCGCTCGAGCAAGTGACGCAAAGGGGTATTGTCGAGCAGGGAGCGCGGGCTGTGCTTGAAGAGCCAGCCGAACATGAAGGCCGATAGCCAGTTCAGGCCGCTGGCGCCGATACCCAGCGCATCGGCGCGATAGATGTCGGCGGCGTGGAAATTGCGCCAGACTTCGCGCAAGTAACCCACTGCCTCGCCGAAATCCCGGGCGAAGCTGGCCAGCGACGCGGCATTGATGGCCCCCGCCGAAGTGCCGCAAATGATCGGGAAGGGATTGCGGCCGGGCTCGGGAAGCAGTTCCCTGATGGCGTCCAATACGCCCACCTGGTAGGCGGCGCGCGCGCCGCCCCCGGTCAGGATCAACGCCGTCTTGTCACGACCAGTGCCAGGCCTTGCTGCTGTGGTGACGATATTCATTCTGGCCATTGCGCCCGACGCCCGCGGCCTTGAAGTCTGTTGTGTTCTCCCTCAAGCCCTTGCGGCGGCCTCGACGACGGTCACCGCCGTCAGGTTGACGATGCGCCGCACGGTGGCCGTCGGCGTCAGGATGTTCACCGGCGCCGCCGTGCCGAGCAGGATCGGGCCGATGGTGACGCCATCACCGGCTGCCTGCTTGAGCAGGTTGAAGGCGATGTTGGCGGCGTCCAGCGTCGGCATGACGAGCAGGTTGGCTTCCCCTTTCAGGCGTGAATTGGGGAAGACCTGGCTGCGCACCTCTTCCGAAAGCGCCGCGTCGCCGTGCATCTCCCCTTCAACCTCGAGTTCGGGCGCGCGCTCCCAGAGAAGCTGGGCAACGCGCTGCATCTTGCGGGCACTGGGCGTGTCGTAGCTGCCGAAGCTGGAATGCGACAACAGCGCCACCTTCGGCGTCAGGCCGAAGCGTCGCAGTTCCTCGGCGGCAAGGATGGTCATTTCCACCAGCTGCTCGGCGCCGGGGTCGTAATTGACATAAGTGTCGCAGATGAACACCGTCTGCCTGGGCAGCATCAGGCCGTTCATGGCGTAATACGACGAGACGCCCTTGCGCCGGCCGATGACCTGGTCGACATATTGCAGGTGCAGGGCATGCGTGCCGAAGGTGCCGCAGAGCATGCCGTCCGCATCGCCCTTGTGAATCATCATGGCGCCGATCAGGGTGTGGCGGCGGCGCATCTCGATCTGGGCGTAACCGGGCGAAACGCCCTTGCGCTCGGTCAACTGCAGGTAGGTCTGCCAGAAATCCTTGTAGCGCGAATCCATCTGCGGATTGCACAGCTCGAAGTCGACGCCGGAGCGGATGCGCAGGCCGCATTTCTGGATGCGGTGCTCGATCACCTCGGGCCGTCCGATGAGGATCGGCCTGGCCAGCTGCTCGTCCACCACCACCTGCACGGCGCGCAGCACGCGCTCGTCCTCGCCTTCGGCATAGACGATGCGCTTGTCGATCTGCTTGGCCGCGGCGAACACCGGTTTCATGATGATGCCGGAGTGATACACGAACTGCTGCAGCTGCTCCCGATAGGCATCGAAATCGGCGATCG
>JAEHDO010000022.1 GCA_016880375.1 Betaproteobacteria bacterium
CTTGTGCGCGCTGGCCTTGAACTCGTAGTACTCGTTGCGCGTGCAGCCGTGGTGCACCAGATGGTCGGCGAAGAAGCGCGGCCGGTTGAAGCTGTCGAGGTCCTTCGCGCCGAAGGCGCCCAGGGCCAGCGCTGTCAGCGTCTCGGTGATCCAGTCGGGATGGCAGGGGCAGCCGGCGATGTTGATGACGGGCAGGCCGCCGCGCCCGCGCCAGGCCGCGCCGAGCAGGCCGCCCGCGCTGTCGCCCTCGTATTGCAGGCCGCAGGCGTCGGTGGCGTTCTCGCCCGCCGCCGCCACCCCGCCCCAGGCGGCGCAACTGCCGATGGCGAGCGTGTGCCTTGCCACGCCGGCGAGTTTCTTCACCCATTCGGTCATGGCGATGCCGCTGCCGGCATGGCGGTGGAAGCGGCCTGTACCGCGCGGCCCGCGCAGCAGCGCCCCTTCGACGCACAGCGCATCGACGGCGATCTCGCCGCTGGCGCAGCGCTCCAGGATGCGCTGCGCCTCCTCGCCGCTCTCCTCCGACAGGCTCGGGTGCCACAGCACATGCACACCCACCGATTCCAGCGAAGCATGCAGATCGCGCGCGCCC
Source organism: Betaproteobacteria bacterium (assembly GCA_016880375.1). Classification (GTDB taxonomy): domain Bacteria; phylum Pseudomonadota; class Gammaproteobacteria; order Burkholderiales; family Rhodocyclaceae; genus Desulfobacillus. The sequence goes on from JAEHDO010000022.1 coordinate 593, forward strand.
GAGCAGAGCAGCGACATGCTGCAACCGCCGCAGCCGGCCGATTGCAGCCAGAGAAGATTGAAGGAAGCCGGCATCGAAAAGGGTTCTGTGTGTTCGCTCATGGGAACCGAGCTTGCCGTGGAATGCCCGGGCAGGCAAGCGGCCCGGTCAAAAGCGTTCCAATTTCCATGCCAGTGAATACCTGATTGAATTTCAATGGTTTGCAGGTATCAGCCGAGCTTGCGGGCGGATGCGCCGCGGCCGAAATGCAACCGGCATCGGAAGGCAGCGTTGCATGGCCGATGGCCGCCGTAGGATACTGCCGCTCCGGATTGCGGAGAATGACGATGACCCTGCTCATACTTGGCTTGCTGCTGTTTCTGGGCACCCACTCCATCCGCATCGTCGCCGACGGCTGGCGCGCGGCACGCATCGCACGACTCGGCGAAAACCGCTGGAAGGGCCTGTATTCCCTGGCCTCCGCCCTCGGCCTGGGCCTGATTGTCTGGGGCTACGGCATGGCGCGGGCCGAGCCGGTCGTGCTGTGGGCGCCGCCGGGGTGGACGCGCCACCTCGCCGCACTGCTCACCCTGCCCGCCTTCATCCTCATCGCCGCGGCCTATGTGCCGGGCAACCGCATCAAGCCGGCTGTCGGCCACCCGATGGTGGCAGGCGTGAAGGTGTGGGCCATCGCCCATCTGCTGTCGAACGGCAACCTCGCCGACGTCCTGCTGTTCGGCGCCTTTCTCGCCTGGGCGGTGCTGGACTTCCGCTCCGCCCGCAATCGCGACCGCGCCGCCGGCATCGACTGCCGGCCGGGAACCGCGGCGCGCGACGGGCTGGCGGTCGCCGCCGGCACGGGGGTGTGGGCACTGTTCGCCGGCTTCGCGCACCTCTGGCTGATCGGCGTGCGGCCGTATTAGAACCTCGGCCCCGCTGTTATAATCCGTTCCGTCTTGCCGCCTGCCCCACCGGCCGGCGGCTTTTGCTTTTTATCGGACCATGAACGCCTCTCCTTTTCCCGCCGACCTGCTGCGCGACGTTGCGCGCCGGCGCACCTTCGCCATCATTTCCCACCCGGATGCCGGCAAGACCACGCTGACGGAAAAGCTGCTGCTGTTCGGCGGCGCCATCCTCATGGCCGGCACGGTGAAATCGCGCAAGAGCGCGCGCCACGCCACCTCCGACTGGATGGAGGTGGAGAAGCAGCGCGGCATCTCGGTCACCAGCTCGGTGATGCAGTTCGACTACGGCGGCCACACCATCAACCTGCTCGACACGCCGGGCCACCAGGA
>JAEHDO010000023.1 GCA_016880375.1 Betaproteobacteria bacterium
AACCGAAGCCGCTTCGGCCCCCGTCCTCTGACTTCTGTTTTCGAATTGGTAGGCGCGATAGGACTCGAACCTACGACCCCCACCATGTCAAGGTGGTGCTCTAACCAGCTGAGCTACGCGCCTGAAAGATGCGCATTGTAGCGGAAACCGCATGCTTTTCAAACAGTGGAGTGACGCTCAGGCTTCCGATCCCTGCCAAACGCAGTTGCCCCTGCTTTCCTTGCCGATTTCCGCCAGCATCCGTTCATGCTCGGCCATTTCCTCGGCGCAGGCGCGCAACACGCGCAGGGCGGGACGCTCCGCCGGCAGTTCGGTTTGCGGGCCGGCTGTCGGTGCTGCTTCCAGCTCCATGGCCAGGGACTCCTGCCCCCGGGTCATGGCCAGATAGACTTCCGCCAGCAGTTCGGCGTCGAGCAGGGCACCATGGAGCGTGCGGCCGGAGTTGTCGATGGCATAGCGCTCGCACAGCGCATCCAGGGAATTCCTGCGGCCGGGGTGCAGCTCGCGTGCCATCTTCAGCGTATCGACAATGCCCGCGCAAGCCTGCTCCAGCGGCGCTTGCAGCCGCAGGGCCAGCTCGTTGTTGAGGAAGCCAATATCAAAAGCGGCGTTATGGATGACGAGCTCCGCCCCGCGGATGAACTCGAGGAAAGCGGCGACGATTTCGCCGAACCGGGGTTTGTCCTGCAGGAACTCGCTGGAGAGTCCGTGCACCGCCATCGCCCCGGCTTCCACCTCGCGCTCCGGGTTGATGTAGCTATGAAAACGCTGCCCGGTCAGCTTGCGGTTGAGCAGCTCCACGCAGCCGATTTCGATGATGCGATCCCCCAGCCGGTAATCGAGGCCGGTGGTTTCCGTATCGAGTACGATTTGTCTCAAGTGTGCTTTCCTTTAGCTTCGGCCGCTTCGCTTAACATTCGCTTCGCTCATGTTAGCCTGCGCTGAAACTTCGTTTTCAGGGTTTCGATGCCCCGGCGCGCCAGGGCATCGGCGCGTTCGTTCTCGGCGTGTCCGGCATGGCCCTTCACCCAGCGCCATTCGATCCGGTGACGGGACGCCAGTTCGTCGAGTTCCCGCCACAGATCAGCATTCTTCACCGGCTGCCTGCCGGCTGTGCGCCAGCCGCGCTGCTTCCAGGTGTGGATCCACTCGCTGATGCCCTTCTGCACGTACTGGGAATCGGTATGCACGCGAGCATGCACCGGCCGCTTGAGCGCCTCCAGGGCGCGTATCACGGCCGTCAGCTCCATGCGGTTGTTGGTGGTATCCGCCTCACCCCCGAAAAGCTCCCTTTCATGTCCGCTCATTCTGAGCAGGGCGCCCCAGCCGCCAGGGCCCGGATTGCCGCTGCAGGCTCCGTCGGTAAAGATTTCCACGATCTCCGTCGCCGCACTCACTGGCGGTCCTTCTGGATTCGCTGCACTGCCGGCGCCAGGGCCTTGGCGCGTGCCTTGCGGTCGTGCCAGGCCGGTGTGAGCAGGCGCAGGCCGTGCTGGCGTTTGATCCCCTGCAAAAGATATACCGCGCCGGCGATCGGCCACCAGCGGTCGCCGGCCAGTTCCATGAAATGCCAGCGGCGCAGCCATTTTTCCTGCGTAACTGCCGGCGAGTAGCGGCCAAAACAGCCCGCCTGAGTCTCGAAACTGAGCAGTGTCAGGAGGTCCCTGAGGCGCCGCACGCTGAAATACTGCCCTTGCCAGGGGAAAGCTGCTTTGCGGCCGGCCAGGCGCCGCTTGATGCCCCAGAGACTGAAGGGATTGAAGCCGGAGATCAGCACTTGTCCCTCGGGAACCAGCACACGCTCCACCTCGCGCAGAATCTGGTGTGGATTAACGGAGAATTCCAGGACATGAGGAAGCACGACAAGGTCGACGCTGTTTCCAGCCAAGGGCAGGTGATGGGCATCGCCCAGCACGCCGGCCAGCATGGCTGCATCATAAGTGAAGCGCAGCGGCATGCGATTGGCGCGCAGGCAGTCGCACTGCGTCAATCCGATCTGCACGGCGTTGAAACCGAAAATGTCGGCCACCATCTGGTCGAAGCGGGCCTGTTCCCATTCGAGGATGTACTTCCCCTGCGGGGTCTGCAGCCAGGCGTCAATTACTGGATTTGACATTTCGCTCCGAAGTCAGAGAATCGCGGCATGGACATCCAAACCCTGCACGCATTCGAGGACAATTATATCTGGCTGCTGCGGGACGGGCGCCGCGTTGTGGCGGTCGACCCCGGCGACGCGGCGCCCGTGCTCCACTATCTGGAAGAACAGCACGCCAGCCTGGCCGCCATCCTGCTCACGCATCATCACGGTGACCACACCGGCGGTGTCGCCGACCTGCTTTCGCGAGGTCCGGTTCCGGTTTTCGGCCCCGCCGGCGAAACGATCGCCGGTGTTACCGTGCCGCTGCGGGGGGGAGACAGCGTTCCCCTGCCGGAACTGCAGGGCAACTTTCAGGTGATGGACGTCCCCGGCCATACCCGCGGCCATATCGCTTATTACGGCCACGGCGCGTTGTTCTGCGGGGACACGCTGTTCGCCTGCGGCTGCGGGCGGCTGTTCGAGGGAACGGCAGACCAGATGTGGGCTTCGCTGTGCAAGCTTGCCGCCCTGCCGGGCGACACCCTGGTGTACTGCGCCCACGAATACACCCAATCGAACATCCGCTTCGCCCTCGCCGTGGAATCCGGCAATGCCGCGCTGCAAATGCGCGCCGTGCGCGTGGCGCAGATGCGCGCCGAAAATCGGCCGACGGTTCCCTTCACGCTTGCAGAAGAGCTGGAAACGAACCCCTTCCTGCGCTGCGGGCAAGCGGAAGTTGCCGCTTCAGCCGAACGCCACAGCGGCGGCAAGCTGTCCGCGGAAAGCAAGGTCTTTGCAGCGTTGCGTGAGTGGAAGAACGGCTTTCGCTAAGGTGGGCTGGCAATACATCTCCGGTACGAACATTCGATTCCGATTGCTTTGCAAGCCGGAAATTGACGACGCTAGCAGGCGACGGTAGCATTGGGCTTTCGTACGCCAAGGCGCAATGTTCAAGCTCCAACCGGTTCTGCCGGGAATCCTCGCCTGCTTCCTTTTCTGCCTGTTTTCCGCTGTTGCCGCCGCCTCAGAGGAGGATATAGCGGCCGTTGCCGCGCCGGCGGTTACGGAAGCCTCGTCCTCCGAGCCCGTCACGAGAATCGAACTGAGAGAAGACCCGCCGCCCCTGGCGACGATCGACCTGACCTTGCCCCCCGACGATCTCTGGGGCCGTATCCGCAACGGGTTCGGCATGCCCGACATCGACAGTCCCCTGGTGCAGCAGCAGCAGGCCTGGTATCTCGCCCGTCCGGATTATCTGAGACGCGTTGTCGAGCGCAGCCGTCGCTACATGCACCACATCATCGAGGAACTGGAAAAGCGCGGCATGCCGACGGAACTGGCCCTGCTGCCCATCGTCGAGAGCGCCTACAACCCGATGGCCTACTCGCGCGCCCACGCTTCAGGCATGTGGCAGTTCATCCCCTCCACGGGCAAGACCTACCAGCTTGACCAGAACTGGTGGATGGACCAGCGCCGCGACATCATCGCCTCCACCAGTGCTGCCCTCGATTACCTGCAGTCCATCTACGAGATGCACGGCGACTGGCATCTGGCGCTTGCCTCCTACAACTGGGGCGAAAACGCCGTGGCGCGCGCCATCAACAAGAACCGGGCCAAGGGGCTTCCGACCGACTATCTGAGCCTGAACATGCCCAACGAGACGCGCTGGTATGTGCCCAAGCTGCAGGCCTTGAAAAACATTATCGCCCGGCCGCAGCTGTTCAACGTCAGCCTCGACCCCATCCCCAACAAGCCGTATTTCCAGAGCATCGAGGTTGCCACTCACATCGACGTTGCCATCGCCGCGCGCCTGGCGGAGATGACCGTCGAGGAGTTTCTCGC
>JAEHDO010000165.1 GCA_016880375.1 Betaproteobacteria bacterium
CGCCGTGTTCACCACCGCGCCGACGCCGGTCATCACGCCGCAGCTCACCAGCGCGGCGCGGTCGAGCGGGATGTCCTTGTCGATCTTCACCACGTTGTCGGTGTGCAGGGTGGCATATTCGGCCATGACGCCGCAGCCGGAGAAGATGTTGAGCGGGTTGCCCTGGCTGTCCTTGGTGCGCACCGTGCCGTCGGGCAGGGTGTAGGCGGCCTTCGCCGCCTGGTCGCACAGCTGCGGCCGGCCGGTCTGGCAGTAGCGGCACTTGCCGCACATGCTGACGAAGGAACTGACGACGGCGTCGCCGACGGCGATGTCCGTGACGCCTTCGCCGACCTCGACGACGATGCCGGCGCCTTCGTGTCCAAGCACCACCGGCGGCGGAAAGGGGATGGTGCCGGTGGTGACGGAATAGTCGCTGTGGCAGACGCCGCAGGCGGCGAGCTGGATCATGACTTCATTGCGGCGCGGCGATTCGACCTCGATTTCCTCGACGACTACGGGCTGGTTGATTTCGCGGCAGATGGCGGCCTTGGCGCGTTGTGACATGGCGGATTCCTCAGGATTGAACGGATGCTTCGATGAAGGTTTGCAGATGCGTGTCGGTACCGCCATACGCCAGTTCGATGGCGGTGAGGCGCTTGAACCAGTGGCTGACGACGAGTTCGTCGCTCATGCCCATGCCGCCGTGCAGCTGCACCGCCTGCTGGCCGATGAAGCGGGCGGCGCGGCCGATCACCACCTTGGCGGCGGCGAGGGCGCGGCGGCGCAGGACGGCGTCCTGCGAGGTGCAGCGCAGGGCGGCGAGGGTGCTCATGGATTTCGCCTGTTCGTACTGCAGCAGCATGTCCGCGGCGCGATGCTGCAGGGCCTGGAAGCGGCCGATCGGCTGGCCGAACTGCCGGCGCGTGCGCAGATAGTCGACGGTGGCGTCGAGGGCGGCCTTCATGATGCCGACGGCTTCGGCGCACAGCGCGGCGAGGCCGATGTCCAGCGCGCGCACCAGCGCGTCGCGGCCGGCGTCGAGGCGGGCCGCCGCCGGCAGGCGCACGCCGGCCAGACGGACTTCCGCCGCCCGCGTGCCGTCCAGGGTCGGATAGGCGTCGAGCGTCAGCCCCGCCGCGTCGCGCGGCACGAGAAACAGCGCGAGGTCGTCTTCGAGGCGGGCGGAAACGATCAAGGCGTCGGCCGCGGCGGCATGGGCCACCACGCACTTGCGGCCGTCGAGCAGAAAGTCAGTTCCCTCGATACGGCAAAGCGCGGCGACGCGGCCCGTATCGCCGCGCGTTTCCGCTTCCTCGTGGGCGAGCACGACGATGCGCGCGCCCGCGGCCATCTGTTCGAGCAGGCCGGCTTGCCGCGGGCATTCGCGCAACAGCGTGGTGGCCACCACCGCGCTGGCGAGATACGGTTCGAGCAGCAGCCCCGGGCCGAGGGCGTTCATCGCGAGCATGGTGTCCACCGGCCCGGCGCCGAGGCCGCCGTGTTCCTCCGGCACGTTCAGCGCCAGCAGGCCGAGGTCGGCCAGCGCCTGCCAGGCGTCGCGGCTCCAGCCTTCGGCGGAATCGCGGATGGCGCGGCGCTGCTCGAAGGCGTAGTCCTTGGCGACGAAGCGGCGGACGGTGTCTTCGAGCAGCTGCTGTTCTTCGGTGAAGGAAAAATCCATCTCACAACTCCAGGATCATCTGCGCGACGATGTTCTTCTGGATCTCGTTCGAGCCGCCGTAGATCGACAGCTTGCGCAGGTTGAGGTACTGGGCGGCGCGATTGGCGGCATGGACCGGGCCGTGCGCCGCGCCATCGAAGGGCAGGGCATACGGGCCGACGGCCTGCAGGATCAGCTCGCTGATGGCCTGCTGGAGCTCGGTGCCCTTGATTTTAAGGATCGAGGCCTCCGGGCCGGGCGCCTTGTTTTCCGCCTCGGCCGAGAGCACGCGCAGGTTGGTGATCTCCAGCGCCATCAGGTCGATCTCGACCTCGGCGACGCGAGCGGCGAAGAGCGGGTCTTCGCTGAGCGGCCTGCCGCGCCGGGTCTCGGCGGCGGCAATCGTTTTGAGCCGAGCCAGCTCGCGCTTGGCGATGCCGATGCCGGCGATGTTGCTGCGCTCGTGGCCGAGCAGGAACTTGGCGCAGGTCCAGCCCTTGTTCTCCTCGCCGACGAGGTTCTCCGCCGGCACCTCGACGTCCTCGAACCAGATCTCGTTCACCTCGTGGGCGCCGTCGAGGGTGATGATCGGCCGCACCGCGATGCCGGGCGACTTCATGTCGATGAGCAGGAAGGAGATGCCGCGCTGCGCCTTGGCCTCCGGGTCGGTGCGCACCAGGCAGAAGATCCAGTCGGCGTACTGGCCGAGCGTGTTCCAGGTCTTCTGTCCATTGACGATGAATTTGTCGCCGCCGTTTTTGCGTACCTTCACCGCGCGCGTGCGCAGCGAGGCGAGGTCGGAGCCGGCGCCCGGCTCGGAGTAGCCCTGGCACCACCATTCCTCCGCCGAGAGGATCTTCGGCAGGAAGCGCTCCTGCTGCCAGCGGTTGCCGAAGGCCATGATCACCGGCGCCACCATCTTCATGCCGAAGGGAATCAGGCGCGGCGCGCCGCCGAGCGCGCATTCCTCCTCGAAGATGTACTGCTCGACCGGGCTCCAGCCGGGGCCGCCGAATTCCTTCGGCCAGCCGGGGCCGCTCCAGCCGCGCTCGAAGAGGATGCGCTGCCATTGCAGGTGCTCGTCGCGCGTCAGGTGCTCACCGTTCGCCACCTTGTCGCGGATGGCGGGCGGTAGCATTTCGCGCACGAAGGCGCGCACCTCCGCGCGGAAGGCGTTTTCTTCATCGGAGAAGTCGAGGTTCATGTCCGCAGCAGGACTGCATAGTGGAACGGGATTTTGCGAGGATATGCGAGTCTTGCTCATCGCGTGTTAAGCTGTCAATGGAGAATTGCAAGAAAGCCAGGAAGGCAGCATGTCCTGCTATGCGGAACTAGGCCGGCAATATTTCAAGGCTGCGAGGAAAACACATGAGCATGACGCGCAAGAAAACCAGGGTGTCGAAGGTGCTGCCGGCGCCGCCGAAGGGCAAGGAGGACCGCCATTTCGTCACCGCGCTGGCGCGCGGCCTGGAAGTGCTCGGCTGCTTCCGCTCCGGCGACCGGCTGCTCGGCAACATCGAG
>JAEHDO010000166.1 GCA_016880375.1 Betaproteobacteria bacterium
GCCATCAGGCGCGAGACGTCGTAGCCGGCGACGTTCTTCATCACCTGGCCGCCGAAATTGAGCACCTCGCCCTTGCCGTCGAGCAGCCTGACGCCGAGGACGAAATCGCGCACCGCACCGGCCGTGGCGCGGCGCGGGCCGGAGAGGCCCGCCGCGACACATCCGCCCACCGTCGCCTGGCCGAAATGCGGCGGCTCGAAGGCCAGCATCTGGCCCTGCTCCGCCAGCGCCGCCTCCAGCTCGTCCAGGCGCGTGCCGGCACGGGCCGTCACCACCAGCTCGGTCGGCTCGTAGGCGACGATGCCGGCATGGCCCGCCGTCTCGAGCAGTTCGCCTGCCGGCGGATTGCCGTAGAAATCCTTGCTGCCGCCGCCGCGGATGCGCAGCGGCCGCTTGTCCACCGCCGCGGCGAGCACGCGCTCGCGCAGTTGTTCGGTGATGTCGCTCATTTCGCGGAACCCGTCAGGCGATACTCGGAGCAGCGCCGCGGCGTCGGCACGGCCTTGCCCGGGTTGAGCAGGGTGTGCCCGTCGAAGGCCGCCTTGACGCCATGGAACGCCGCCAGTTCCTCCTTCGAGAACTGCGCGCACATCTGGCCGACCTTCTCGATGCCGACGCCGTGCTCGCCGGTGATGGTGCCGCCGACCTCGACCGACAGCTCGAGGATCTTGCCGCCGTAGGCCGTGGCGCGGTCGACCTCGCCTTCCCTGTTGGCGTCGAACATGATGAGGGGATGGAGATTGCCGTCGCCGGCGTGGAAGACGTTGGCGCAGCGCAGGCCGTATTCGTCCGCCAGCTCGGCGATGCGCGTCAGCACGTGCGCCAGGTGCTTGCGCGGGATGGTGCCGTCCATGCACAGGTAGTCGGGCGTGATGCGGCCCACCGCGGGGAAGGCCGCCTTGCGCCCGGCCCAGAACTTCAGCCGCTCCGCCTCGTTCTGCGAGACGCGGATGTCGGTGGCGCCGCTCTTCTCCAGCACGGCGCACATGGCGGCGATCTCCTCGGCGACCTCCTCCGGCGTGCCGTCGGATTCCGCCAGCAGGATGGCTTCGGCGGAAAGGTCGTAGCCGGCATGCACGTAATCCTCGACGGCGCGCGTCGCCGGCTTGTCCATCATTTCCAGCCCGGCCGGGATGATGCCGGCGGCGATGATGTCGGCGACGGCATTGCCGGCCTTGATGACGTCGTCGAAGGAGGCCATCGCCACCTGCGCCAGCTGCGGCTTCGGCGTCAGCTTGACGGTGGCTTCCAGGACGATGCCGAGCATGCCTTCCGAGCCGATCATCAGGGCCAGCAGGTCGAAGCCCGGGGAATCGAGCGCGCCCGAGCCGACCTCGACCACCGTGCCGTCGATCAGCGCCACGCGCAGGCGCAGCACGTTGTGCACCGTCAGGCCGTACTTCAGGCAGTGCACGCCGCCCGAGTTCTCGGCGACGTTGCCGCCGATGGTGCAGGCGATCTGGCTGGAGGGATCGGGCGCGTAGTACAGGTTGTAGGGCGCCACCGCCTCGGAGATGGCGAGGTTGCGCACGCCCGGCTGCACGCGCGCCGTGCGCGCCAGCGGGTCGATGTCGAGGATGCGCATGAATTTCGCCAGCGACAGCACGACGCCGTGCCGCACCGGCGTGGCGCCGCCCGACAGTCCGGTGCCGGCGCCGCGCGCCACCAGCGGCACCTTCAATTCGTTGCACAGCTTGAGGACGGCGACCACCTGCGCCTCGGTCTGCGGCAGCGCCACCAGCAGCGGCAACTGGCGGTAGGCGGTGAGGCCGTCGCATTCGTAGGGGACCAGGTCCTCCTGCTCGACGAGCAAGGAGTCAGTCGCCAGGATACGGCGCAGGCCGGCGATCAGCCGGGCGATTCCGGCGGCATCCAGCTCGCGGTGTTCCTCGAAATTTCCCATGATTTCTCCTTGCCCGCATGGTACGGCCTGGCCTTGCCGCAGGCCATGCGGGTTAACGCGAATTCTCTTCCACGAATATCGCCCGGAAGTCGTTCACATTGGTGCGCGTCGGCCCGGTGGCGACGAGGTCGTTCAGCGCGGCGAAGAAGCCGTAACCGTCGTTGTCCGCCAGTCGCGCCTTGGCGTCAATGCCGATCGCACGCGCTCGCGGCAGCGTATCCGGCCCGACCTGCGCGCCGGCATTGTCCTCCGAGCCGTCGATGCCGTCGGTGTCGCAGGCGAGGGCATGGATGCCCGGCGCCCCCTCCAGCGCCAGCGCGAGCGCCAGCAGGAATTCCGCATTGCGGCCGCCGCGCCCCTTGCCGCGCACTGTCACCGTCGTCTCGCCGCCGGAAATCAGCACGCAGGGCGGCCGCGCCGGCACGCCCTGCTGCGCGCAGGATCGGGCGATGCCGGCCATGACCTTCGCCACCTCGCGCGCCTCGCCCTCGATGGCGTCGCCGAGAACGAGCGGCATGATGCCGGCGGCGCGCGCCGCTGCCGCGGCGGCCGCCAGCGAAGCCTGGGCGGTGGCGATGACGCGCGTTTCGCAATGGGCGAAGCAGGCATCGCCCGGCTTCGGCGTCTCCGAGAGGCCGGAGCGGAGCAGGTCGTCCACCAGGGGCGGCACGGCGATGCGGTAGTGCTGCAGGATCGCCAGCGCATCGGCGCAGGTGGTCGGGTCGGCCACCGTCGGCCCGGAGGCCACCACCGCCGGATCGTCACCCGGCACATCGGAAATCACCAGCGTCAGCAGCCGCGCCGGCCAGGCCGCGGCGGCCAGGCGCCCGCCCTTGATGGCGGAGAGGTGCTTGCGCACGCAGTTCATCTCGTCGATGCCGGCGCCGCTTTTGAGGAGCGCGCGGTTGATCTGCTGCTTGTCGGCCAGCGCGATGCCCTCGAAGGGCAGCGCCAGCAGGGCCGAGCCGCCGCCCGAGATCAGCACCAGCACGAGGTCGTCGGCAGTCAGTCCCCGCACCGCGGCGAGGATGCGCGCTGCCGCCTTGCGGCCGGCCTCGTCCGGCACCGGGTGCGCCGCCTCGACCACTTCGATGCGTGCGCACGGAAGGCCGTGGCCGTAGCGCGTCACCACCAGGCCGGACAGCGCGCCCTGCCAGTGCGCCTCCGCGGCGCGGGCCATGGCGGCGGCGGCCTTGCCGGCGCCGATCACCAGGGTGCGCCCAAGCGGCGGCGGCGGCAGGTGCCGCGGCACGCAGAGCGCCGGATCGGCGGCGCCCACCGCCGCGTCGAACAGGCGCCTCAACAGGATTGCCGGCGTTGCGCTCATGGGTCGAAGCATAACCCGAGTTTCGCCCCCTGTCCGGCGTCGACGCGGCCGCCCCGCTCGGGCATGATTGCCCCATGCGCACCGCCCTGCTGGCCGACATCCACAGCAACCTCGAGGCCCTGCAGGCCTGCCTGGCCCACGCCCGCCGCGAGGGCGCCGGGCGTTTCGCTTTTCTCGGCGACCTCGTCGGTTACGGCGCCGACCCCGTCGCCTGCCTGGACATCGTTGCCAACCTGGCGGGACAGGGTGCACCGGCGGTACGCGGCAATCACGACCAGGCCTGCCTCGGCGGCATTCTGCCGGACATGAGCTACACGGCACGCGACGCCATCTACTGGACGCGCGATCAGCTCGGCCCGCACGAGCGGGCGTTTCTCGCCAGCCTGCCGCTCGCGCTGGCCGAGGACGAAAGGCTGTACGTGCATGCCAGCACAGAGCAGCCGGAAGCCTGGCCCTACATCACCGGCACGCAGGACGCTTCGCGCGCCCTGGCCGCGACAACCGCACGCATTCTTCTCGTCGGCCATGTGCACGAACCCCTGCTGTATTTCACGATGCCCGGCGGCAGCCTGCGCGCGTTCCAGCCCGTCCCGGGGGTGCCCCTGCCCCTCAGCGAATTTCGCCGCTGGCTGGTCATCGTCGGCTCCGCCGGCCAGCCGCGCGACGGCAACCCGGCCGCCTGCTACGCCCTTCACGACTCGGCTGCCGGCACCCTCACCCACTTCCGCGTGCCCTATGATGCGCAGGCGGCAGCGCAAAAGATTCTTGATGCTGGATTGCCGGAGCGACTGGCATGGCGACTGATCAGGGGAGAGTAGGCGAAGGTCCGCTTGCGGCCGGGACAGCGGTCGGCGGCTTTCGCATCCGCGGCCTGGTGCACGCAGGCGGCATGGCCCTGCTCTACGCCGTCGACGCCCCGGCCGAGGCCGCACCGCCCCCTTTCCCGCTCCTGATGAAGGTGCCCAGGCTGGCTTTCGGCAGCCACCCCGGCTGCCTGGTCGGCTTCGAGGTGGAACAGATGATCCTCGGCCGGCTGGCGGGGCCGCACGTGCCGCGCCTGGTCGCCAGCGGCAGCCTCGATGGCACCCCCTGGCTTGTCATGGAACGCATCGAGGGCGGGCGCCTGGCGGACGCCGCCGCCCGCGCACCCCTGCCGGCAGCGGAAGTCGTGCGGCTGGCGGGTGCGGTCGCCGCCGCCGTGCACGACCTGCACCGCCAGAACGTCATCCACCTCGACCTGAAGCCGGGCAACGTGCTGTTCCGCCCCGATGGCACGGCCGTGCTGGTCGATTTCGGCCTGGCCCGCCATGCCGAGCTGCCCGACCTCGTCGAGGAGGCGTTCGCTCTGCCGGCCGGCACCGGCGCCGCCATTGCCCCCGAACAGCTGGCGGGCATCCGCAGCGATGCGCGCAGCGACATCTTCGCCCTCGGCGTCATCGCCTACCAGCTGGCGACGGGGAAACTGCCCTTCGGCGCACCGACCACGCGCGCCGCCATGCGGCGGCGGCTTTACATCGACCCGCTGCCGCCCTGCGCGCTTGTCCCGGATCTGCCCCCCTGGCTGCAGGAAATCGTCCTGCGCTGCCTGGAAATCCGCGCGGATGCGCGCTACGCCACCGCCGCGCAGCTCGCCCAGGACCTGGCCCATCCGCAACAGATTCCACATTCGGACAGGGCCGATCGCCGCCATCGCGCCGGACCGCTGGTCGTGGCCAGGCGCTGGCTGCAGGCGCTGCGCGCGCCCCCGCCTGCGGCACCCACCCCCGCCCAGCATCTGTCGCGCGCACCGCACGTGATGGTGGCCGTGGACCTCGACGACCGCCGCGAAGCCCAGGCCGAGGCGATGCGGGCCGCGCTGCGGCGCGCGCTGATCGCCGAGCCGGAGCTGCGCGTCACGCTGTTCACCGCGCTGCCGGAGCTGCCCTTCGGCGAGGAATCCGCGCCCGAGCTGGCGCACGGCCAGCAGACCGCCGCCCTGATCGCATTGCGCCACTGGGCCGCGCCGCTGCGGCTGCCGGCCGACAAGCTGCGCATTCACGTTGCATTCGGCAGCGACGCAGCCGGCCTTCTGCTCGACTATGCTGCAACGCATCAGGCGGATCGCATCGTCGTCGGCGCGCGCGGCCACTCCGCCCTGCGCCGCTACCTCGGCAGCGTCTCGGCACGCATCGTGGCCGAGGCGGGCTGCAGCGTCACAGTGGTACGCGCGCCTGGCGAGAAAACGATTTGACCGCCGAAGGCAAAATTAATTATTCCATAGAATTTTTCCATCGCCGCATCGAATCGATCAGGTTGTAGTTGCCGTCCTCAAGTTGTAGAAATACGCTCCAACAAGAAAAAAGTCGTCAACCAAGAGGAGGGGAACCAAATGGTTTACACGCATAAATCGCCGGCGCTGCTGATCATCGGCATCGTCATGCTGGCCTGGGGCTGGCTCAACCAGAGCGGCACGGCCGACGGACTGCAGGCCTGGCTGCACCCCGGCGCCTACAAGGAACAGAAGCAGGATGTCGAGAAACACCAGGCGGCGGAAAAGGCGGCCGCCGACAAGGCTGCTGCCGAAGGCAAGCCGGCGCCCGAAGCCAAGGCCATGAAGCCGGGCAAGTTCGACGCCGTCAAGCAGGGGCAGGCGAACTTCGCCACCATCTTCGGCGGCCTCTTCACCGTCGTCGGCCTGCTGATCCTGGCGTTCCGGCCGAAGGAAGGCCACCTCGACTACTACCTGTCGATCTTCCCCGGCATGGCCTTCATCCTCGCCATCGCCTTCGTCGTGCGCTGGGGCCTCGATCCGATGTTCGCCAACTGGGGCAAGGCCGCCCAGCCGACACTGGGCTGGAACTTCGCCACCATCCTCAACCTCAACTACGTCGTGCTCGGCATCGTCATCGGCATGATCGTGGTGAACGTGCTCCGCATCCCGGCCTGGGCCGCCAACGGCGTGCGCACCGCGCGCTTCTTCCTCAAGACCGGCGTGGTGCTGCTCGGCACGCTCTACAGCGCGGCGGAACTGGCGCAGCTCGGCGCCCTCTCGGTGGTGATGATCGGCGTCTTCGTCCTCGGCTCGGTCTGGCTGGTGCTGCTGGCCGGGCCGCGCATCAACGCCAGCAACTCGATGACCGGCGTGCTCTCCGCCGGCGTCGGCGTCTGCGGCGTCTCGGCGGCGGTGGCGGCCTCGCCGGTGGTGAATGCCAAGGCGGTGGACATCGCCTTCACCCTCGGCACCATCCTGTTGTGGGGCGTGCTGTGCATGTTCATCTTCCCGACCATCGGCCACCTGCTCGAGATGGGCCCGGTGCAGTTCGGCGCCTGGGCCGGCACCGGCATCCTCAATTCGGCGCAGGTCGCCGGCGCGGCGCTGGCCTTCGATCCGCACGGCATCCAGACGCTGAAGGTGGCGGAGATCTTCAACATCACCCGCGTGCTGTTCCTGCCGCTGATCGTCGTCTGGCTGGCCGCCTGGTACGTCAAGCGCGAGGCCGGCGCGCAGAAGGTCGACCTCGGCAAGGTGCTGGTCGCCAAGTTCCCGGTCTTCGTGCTCGGCTTCATCGGCCTCTTCATCCTCTCCTCGATGGGGATGTTCGCGCCGGCCGGACACTACCAGGGCAAATACTTCTCCAGCACGGAAATCAAGGAGGACAAGCTGCTCAAGGAGAAGGATCTGGCTGCGCTTCAGGCATTGCTGCCCAAGGTGGCCAAGCCGGAGGACAACAAGGCGCTGCAGGACCTCATTGCCAGCAAAAAGCTGGCCACCCGCGACCAGGACGTCCTGCTGCGCGGCGTCGCCAAGATGGAAGGGCTGGACAAGGGCGCCAAGGACGCGCTCGGCAACGCCCACAAGGCCGCCTGGCACGACTCGA
>JAEHDO010000167.1 GCA_016880375.1 Betaproteobacteria bacterium
GCACCACCTTGACATGGTGGGGGTCGTAGGTTCGAGTCCTATCGCGCCTACCAATTCGAAAACAGAAGTCAGAGGACGGGGGCCGAAGCGGCTTCGGTTTTCTGGCTTTTGTTGTTTATGGCGGTTCGAGGATGCTGACGATAACATTGCCGGATGGTTCCAGGCGGGAGTTCCCGCAGGCGGTTACGGTGGCCGAGGTGGCGGCGTCTATCGGCGCCGGCCTGGCCAAGGCGGCGCTGGCCGGCAAGGTCGATGGCCGGCTGGTCGATACCAGCTTCCGCATCGAACGCGACTGCGCCCTGTCCATCGTCACCGACAAGGACACCGAGGGCGTCGAGATCCTGCGCCACTCGACGGCCCACCTGCTGGCCTACGCCGTGAAAGCGCTTTTTCCGGAGGCGCAGGTCACCATCGGCCCGGTGATTGAAAACGGCTTCTACTACGATTTCTCCTACAAGCGGCCCTTCACGCCGGAAGACCTGGCGATAATCGAAGCGCGCATGACCGAACTGGCGAAGAAGGACTTCCCGGTGCAGCGCGAAGTCTGGCCGCGCGACAAGGCGGTCGAATACTTCAAGTCCATCGGTGAACATTACAAGGCCGAGATCATTGCTTCGATACCGGCCGATCAGGATGTTTCGCTGTATCGCGAAGGCGACTTCATCGATCTGTGTCGCGGCCCCCATGTGCCGTCCACCGGCAAGCTGAAGGTCTTCAAGCTGATGAAGCTGGCTGGCGCCTACTGGCGCGGCGATTCTCGCAACGAGATGCTGCAGCGGATCTACGGCACGGCCTGGGCGAAGAAGGACGAATTGGACGCCCATCTCCACATGCTGGAGGAGGCGGAGAAGCGCGATCACCGCAAGCTGGGCCGCCATCTCGATCTCTTTCACCTGCAGGACGAGGCGCCGGGCATGGTGTTCTGGCACCCCAAGGGCTGGGTGATCTGGCAGGAGGTCGAGCAGTACATGCGCCGACTGCTGGACGCCAATGGCTACCTTGAGGTGCGCACGCCGCAGGTGATGGACCGCGTCCTCTGGGAACGCTCCGGCCACTGGGAGAACTACGCCGAGCACATGTTCACCACCAAGGCGGAGGAGCGCGAGTACGCGGTGAAACCGATGAACTGCCCGGGCCACGTACAGATCTTCAACCAGGGCATCAAGAGCTACCGTGACCTGCCGCTTCGCCTGGCGGAGTTCGGCTCATGTCACCGCAACGAACCCTCCGGCGCGCTGCACGGCATCATGCGCGTGCGCGGCTTCGTGCAGGACGACGCCCATATCTTCTGTACAGAGGAACAGATCCTCGCCGAGTCAGCCGCCTTCATCGACCTGCTGCGCAGGGTCTATGCCGATTTCGGCTTCAACGACATCCTCGTCAAGCTGTCCACCCGGCCGGAAAAGCGCATCGGCTCGGACGAAACCTGGGATCGCGCCGAGGCCGCATTGGCGCAGGCGCTGGACGCCAAGGAATTGAACTACGACCTGCAGCCGGGCGAGGGCGCCTTCTACGGGCCGAAGATCGAGTTCTCCCTGAAGGACTGCCTGAACCGGGTCTGGCAGTGTGGCACGCTGCAACTCGACTTTTCCCTGCCGGGCCGCCTTGGCGCCGAGTATGTGGCCGAGGACAACAGCCGCCGCCAGCCGGTCATGCTGCACCGGGCCATCCTTGGCTCGATGGAGCGCTTCATCGGCATCCTCATCGAGCACCATGCTGGCGCCTTCCCGCTTTGGCTGTCTCCGGTCCATGCGGTGGTCATGAATATCTCCGAGCATCAGGCCGATTACGCCGAAACTGTTGCAGAAAAACTACGCTTGGCCGGTCTGCGGGCCGTTTCGGATTTGCGCAATGAGAAAATTAGCTATAAAATACGCGAACATAGCTTGCAGAAGCTGCCTTACCAGGTCGTTGTTGGCGACAAGGAGAAAGCAGCAGGGTTGGTCGCCGTGCGTGCCCGGGGTGGTCAAGATCTCGGGCAAATGTCCCTTGAGACGTTTGTCGAACGCCTGACGCGAGAACGCGATGCGCGGGCAGGGGCGGCCTGATTTTCGAATTTTTGGAGACTTGAACCATCGCACAGCCACAGCAGAAGGCGCAGCGCCTGAATGAAGAGATCAACGCCCCCGAGATACGCCTGATCGGGGTAGAGGGTGAGCAGGTCGGTATCGTGTCGGTCCAGGCGGCCATGAAAATGGCCGAGGATGCCGGGGTGGATCTGGTGGAAATCGCGCCCCTCGCCACTCCTCCGGTCTGCCGCATCATGGACTACGGCAAGTTCAAGTATGCCGAGGCGAAGAAGGCGCATGAAGCCAAGCTGAAGCAGAAGCAGATCCAGGTCAAGGAAGTGAAGTTCCGGCCCGGCACCGATGAGGGCGACTACCAGATCAAGCTGAGGAACCTGGTCCGGTTCCTGCAGGAAGGCGACAAGACGAAAGTGACCCTGCGTTTCCGCGGCAGGGAGATGGCGCATCAGGAGTTTGGCGTGCGCCTGCTGGAGCGGGTGAAGGGTGACCTTGAGCTTTATGGCACGGTCGAGCAGTTTCCCAAGATGGAAGGTCGCCAGCTCGTCATGGTGCTGGCGCCGATCAAGAAGCAGGAAAAGAAACACTAGTGCCCGTTTTGTTGCTGGGGTACTGAATTTTTTACCCCCCGCGGGGAGTGAAAAGGCGGAATGGGCCGGCCGACAGGTTCATGGACAAGTGGTTGCGGGTTGTCGAAGCACTGCCGAGCCGGCAGTCACCCGAGGCCATGTTAAAAGAAGGAGTTCTTCGATGCCGAA
>JAEHDO010000024.1 GCA_016880375.1 Betaproteobacteria bacterium
CGGTGCATCATTCCCCCGCCATGTTCACCCTGCCCAACATCATCACCATCGCCCGGGTGCTGCTGATCCCGGTGGTGGCCTTCCTGCTGCTCGACCACGACTACAAGCTGGCCTTCGCCGTATTCGTTACGGCCGCCGTGGGCGACTGGCTGGACGGTTTCCTGGCAAGGCGCCTGAACCAGATATCTCAGCTCGGCGCCGTGCTCGATCCCATCGCCGACAAGATGACCATGATGATTGTTGCCATACTGATGGCTGCTCAGGGCCTGCTGCCGATCTGGCTGGCGGTGGTGATCGTGATGCGCGACGCCATCATCGTGGCCGGCGCGGTGGCCTACCGCTTCGTTGTCGGCCACATCGAGATGGCGCCGACGCGCCTGTCGAAGGCCAATACCTTCCTCGAGTTCGGCGTGCTTGCCCTTGTCATGGCAGGTGCCGGGCAACTGGTTGGCACCGAAGCCTGGCTGATGCCGCTTTTTGTCCTGCTGTTTGCCTCGGTATTGGTCTCCGGTGCCCATTACGTCTGGATTTGGCGGAGGAAGGCGGTCGAGGAAGGGGGCGGCTGAGCCGGCAGATACCCTGCGTCGGCTGCCGTATAAGAAAAAGCTTGTCTTTCCCGGACTTAGCGCTCAAAATACGCAGGTCGATTGGTTCTTGGCATATTCTCTCGGCACCCCGTTCCGGGTGCTTCTGCGATTTTCCCCGATGGATCATTTGATGCCGTAAGCAATGTCGCGGACGGCGTAGCCCAATACTCATACAGGATCATCATGGCCACTACAGGCACCGTAAAATTCTTCAACGCCGCCAAAGGCTTCGGCTTCATCACGCCGCAGGACGGTTCCAAGGACGTCTTTGTGCACATTTCGGCGGTTGAACGCGCCGGCTTGGCCACCCTGGCCGAGAACCAGCAAGTGTCGTTCGACGTGGAAACCGGCAAGAACGGCAAGGTCGCCGCCACCAACCTGAAAGCGCTGTAGTCCGGCCGCAGGGGCCAGCATTGGAATAAGGAGTGTTTCGGATGAACGGAATCCTTGAATGCCTGAAACGTCACGGCGAGCAACTCGACTGGGAAATCGCCGCAACGACCGGAATGTCGTTGCAGAGCGTGCGCCAGGCGGTGTCCCACCTGACGGCAAGCGGGGATGTCATCGTGTGCCGCTCGATCCGCTACAAGAACGGCAAGGAAGTCGAAGCCCTGCTGTGCCGGGTGTCCGGCTACATCCCTCCCGCCATACCCGGCCGCAAGCCCAAGCCGCACCCCGTCAGGAAATAATCATTCGTGGTATGCGGGCAACCTCCCCAGGTTGCCCGCGCCGTTGGCGCTGCTGACGGTGCACGCACGGTCAGCCATGGCTTTCGGCCGCCTCGACGGCCTGGTCGACCGGCGGTCGGCAACTGCTGCAAATCCCTGCTTCTCTCCAGCGGTGTGCCGCTGGTTGTCCACCTGTGGCATTCCGCGGCAGGCCAGGATGCCACGTATAAATTTATTTCCTTTTTATTACAGTAAGTTAAATATTTTCTCCGATGTGGGCACATCGATTGCAATAGATAAGGTAGTTCGAGCAATCGGCATTCAAAGGAGCACGTGATGGCAGGCAAGACAAGGGGTTCTGCAGGATCCGGCAGCCGGGTCCTGACGATAATCTGGTTCATGGTTTCAGCCGCGGCGGCTTACCCGGCTTATTCGATGCTTTCTTCCTGGGGGCTGAACCAGGCGCTGACGATAACGTTCATCTTCATCGGCATCTGCCTGTTCTACGACATTCCTTATCGTGCCCGGGTGAAAGAGGAATATGAGGCGAATATGAAGCGGGCGGACCAGTACCGCAACCGCATCAGTTGATTCCGTTTTCTGCAAACGAAAAACCCGCCGACCGGCGGGTTTTTCGCTTTAGGCGTCGAGGCAGCAGTTTTTCCCGCCGATGGCGAGGTGGTTGATCAGCGTGCTTGCCGCTCTCGCTGGGGGAGGCGCCAGGGGATGGCAATCAGGCCGGGCAGGACGGTGGCGGGTGCCTCTAGTAAAGGACTTCATGCCAGCGCCTGCCGGCGGCAATGGCCTGGCGCCGCGCCGTCCAGGCGTCGGCGGAGCCGGCGATGGTGGTGAGTGCGTTGTCCACCGCGGCCAGCATGGCCTGGGGTCCAGCCAGGAAGACGCGGGTGTCGTCACCCTGGAGCATGTCCCATACCTCGGCGGCGTTCTGCTCGAGGGCGCGGTCCATGGCCACCGGCTCGCCGAAGTGGGGGCGCGGGCTCACCGCCTGGAAGGCGCGGAATGTGGCCTGGTCGTAATACAGCGACAGGTCCTTGTTCTCCTCGTTCATGTAGAGCATCTCGAGGCCGCTGCGTGCGCCGTGGAAGAGGCGCACGCGGCCCTGCCAGCTGCCGTGGCGGCGATAGATGTTGCGCACCAGGCCGCGAAAGGGTGCGATGCCGGTGCCCATGCCGACCATGAGGATGTCGGCCTTCGGGTTATCCGGCACGGCAAAGGGATAGCCGACGGGACCGGCAAACTGGATCTCGGTGCCGGGACGCAGGTCGCAAAGATAGTTCGAGGCGACGCCGGGGTACTCCTGTCCGTTGAAGTCATCGACATAGTGGCAGCGACGCACGCAGAGCGTGAATTCCGTGCTGTCCTGTTCGCCTTCCTCCACCTCGGCGAGCGAGTAGAGCCGCGTGTGGTACTTGTTGCCGAACTTCCCGGGCGCCAGCACGCGCACGCACTGACCGGTGCGCCCATCGAAGGAGCGGTCGTCGGTGCGGAACACCAGGTTGCGCACTTCCTCGGGCGAGGAAGCCGGCGTGATGCGCTCGGAGCGCAGCAACGTGCCGGAAAAGAGCCGTCCTTCGTCTGCCTGCTGCTGGGGGTCCATCTGCAGTTCTCCCTGTCTGGTCAATATTGGCATTTTACCGCCACAGGCGTCACAAGAAAAAACCCCCGCAGGGTCGTGCGGGGGTTGGCGGGTGAGAGTCGGTCCCTGCGGGGCGGCGCCTTATACCGTCACGGTGTCCGCCACTTCCCTGAACTCGGCGATCTGGTCGAAGTTCATGTAGCGGTACACGTCGGCGGCCTTGGCGTTTACCGCCTTGACCTGGTCTAGGTACTCGGCCACCGTCGGGATCTTGCCCATCAGCGCGCACACCGCGGCGAGTTCCGCCGAACCGAGATAGACGCGGGTGTCGATGCCGAGGCGGTTGGGGAAGTTGCGCGTCGAAGTGGACATCGCCGTGCTGCCCTTGCGAATCTGCGCCTGGTTGCCCATGCACAGCGAGCAGCCGGGCATTTCCATGCGCGCACCGCTCTTGCCGAGGATGGCATAGTAGCCTTCCTCGTTGAGGATCATGGCGTCCATCTTGGTTGGCGGGGCGATCCACAGGCGGGTCGGGATGTCGCTCTTGCCGTCGAGCACCTTGCCGGCGGCGCGGAAGTGGCCGATGTTGGTCATGCACGAGCCGATGAAGACCTCGTCGATCTTGTCGCCGGCGA
>JAEHDO010000168.1 GCA_016880375.1 Betaproteobacteria bacterium
GCTTTGCATGACATGCTTGTTGATGTCGCAGAAGGCGAAGGCGGCCTCCGGATGTTTCTCGATAACGCCCAGCATGACATCGAGCCAGCCGGGCTCGAGCCAATCGTCTGAGGGCAGGAAGCTGATTAGTCGGCCTTTCGCCTGGAAGCCCGCAAAGGCAAAATGCTGGATGAGCGGCAGATGGCGCGGCGGCTTGACGATGCGAAGCCTGGGATCAGTGATCTCGGCAAGGAATTCGGTGCAGCCGTTGGTCGAACAGTTGTCCGAAACGACGATTTCAAGCCCGGCGTGCGGCTGCACCAGAGCGCTCTCGAGGCAGCGTCGCATATACTCATGCTTCTGGTTGAATACGGGAATGACCAGCGACACCAAGGGTTCCATTTGCATGCCTAAATCCGATGAGATCTGTTGCGAGGCCGACCGAGCAGCTTATGTTCTGGCGCGCCCGGATTTTAACATTGTGCTTTGGGGGTCAGATCTCCTTCGGCCGCGGCGCTCCCGCTCGGGGGAATGCGCTTGATTATCGCGATCACGGGCGGCAGAGGGTTCATCGGCAGGAGACTGGCAGCCAGGCTGACTGCAGCCGGCCATCATGTTCGCCTCCTGGGCCGCCAACCGCCGACCGGAGACTTGAACCAGGGCGTCGAATGGCACCAGGCCTGCCTGGCTGGCCCGGATGCAAGAGCGCTGCGGCGGTTCGTGCATGGCGCGGAGGTGCTCTTCCACTGCGCCGGGGAGATCCGCGACCCGGCCAGGATGGAATCCACCAACCATATCGGAACCGAAGTGCTGGCCGAACAGGCTGCCGGCCGCGTCGGACGCTGGGTTCAATTGTCCACCATCGGCGTTTATGGGAGCCCGCGATCCGGGGTCATAGACGAAAATGCGCCGCCGGCCCCGCTCGACGCCTATGAGTTGAGCAAATTGCGGGGGGACGAAGCGCTGCTGTCGGTTGCCGCGAGGACCGGCATGCCATGGACGATGCTGCGCCCTGCGATCGTCTTCGGCCGGGACATGCCGAACAACTCGCTCAGGGGGTTGATCGGCGCGATCAGGTCGGGAAGATTTTTCTACATCGGGAGGCAGGAGGCGATTCTTCCCTATGTTCATGTCGATGACGTCGTGGAAGCGCTAATGCTGCTGGGAAGACACGAAAACGCCATTGGTCAGACATTCAATCTGAGTGACGACGTCGCACTCGAGCGTTTTGTGACGGAAGTGTGCAGCGTGTCGGGATGCAGGACACCGACGCTGCGCCTGCCGGAAGCCCCGGTCCGCATCGCTGCTGCCGCCTTGCAGCGCATTCCAGGATTTCCACTCACCCTGTCGCGCATCAATGCACTGACCGGGACTGCGAGATACCCGATCGGCAAGATCGAGCGGCTTGTCGGGTATGCCCATGTGAAGGGCTGGCGGGCGGGCCTCCACGAAATGCTCATGGCGGGCTGAACGGGATCATGGCCAGCGGCGAAAGAATCTGCTTCGTGGTTTCCAGCCCGATGACGGCGCAAGCTTTCCTGAGCGGGCATATCGCGGCCTTGGCGAAACACCACCCGGCCGATCTGGTCGTCAATGCGCCGGAGCAATCCGCTGTGGGCGATATCCAGGCGCATGCCCGCATCATTGCGGCGCCCATCCGGCGAAAAGTCGAGCCACTGGCCGATCTGGCTGCCCTGTTAAAGCTGTATGGGCTGTTCCGGCGCGAGCGCTACGCGGCCGTCAGTTCCGTCACGCCCAAGGCGGGGATGCTGGCGATGCTGGCCGCGGCGATGGCCGGGGTGCCGTTCCGCATCCATATCTTTACCGGCCAGGTGTGGGCAACGCGCACGGGCTGGCAGCGCTGGCTGCTGAAACTGGCCGACCGGATGATGGCGCGCCTGGCCACCCACGTCCTTGCCGACAGCCCATCCCAGCGCGATTTCATGGTTGCCGAAGGGATCGTGGCCGCCGCAAAGGTGAGCGTCCTCGGAAACGGCTCGATCTGCGGCGTCGATGGCGGGCGCTTTCGGCCTGACGCAGGAAGGCGCGCCGCCATTCGGGGGGCGCACGGAATTCCCGAAAGTGCCTGCGTGTTCCTCTATCTCGGGCGCCTGAATCGGGACAAGGGCATGCTCGACCTGGCGAACGCATTTGCCCTGCTGGATCATCAGGATGCATGGCTGGTTGTCGTCGGCCCCGACGAGGAGGGCATGCAAGACAAAATGCAGGCCCGCCTTGGTGCGTCGCGGGATCGCTGCCGATTCGTCGGCTATACCGATCGCCCGGAGGACTACATGGCCGCCGCCGACGTGTTCTGCCTGCCAAGTTACCGCGAGGGCTTCGGCATGGTCGTCATCGAGGCGGCGGCAGCGGGAATCCCGGCCGTCGCCTCCCGTATTTACGGCGTTACGGACGCGGTGGAGGATGGCGTGACCGGCTTGCTGCATCGGCCGGGCGATACAGCAGGGATCGCACGCGAAATGGCGTTGATTGCAGGCGACGCACCCCGCCGAATCGAAATGGGCCGTGCTGCAAGGGAGAGGGCGCTGAGCCTCTTTTCCCGCAGTACGATCACGGGTGCCTGGGTACGTTTCTTTGGGCAATTGCTCGACTGACGTAAAATTGCAGGGATGCCGAAGCGGATTTTTGACTTCATCCTTGCCCTGATCCTCGCGACGCTGTTGTTGCCGCTGATGGCGGCGACAGCGGCCGCGGTGGCCTGGAATATGGGTTTTCCCGTCCTCTTCTGGCAAGTGCGGCCGGGGCTGCACGGCAGGCCTTTCAAGGTGCTGAAATTCCGCACCATGGCGGAGGCGGTGGGTGCGGACGGCCAGCCGCTGCCGGATGAACAGCGCCTGACGAAGTTGGGCGCGCTGTTGCGCCGGTTCAGCCTGGATGAATTGCCTCAGCTATTCAACGTAATCAGGGGCGACATGAGCCTTGTCGGACCGCGTCCGCTACTGATTGAGTACTTGCCGCTTTACAGCGCCGAGCAGATGCGCCGCCACGATGTGAGGCCGGGAATTACCGGATGGGCGCAGGTAAACGGCCGCAATGCCTTGCCATGGGAGGAGCGCTTCAGGATGGACGTGTGGTATGTGGATAACCGGTCGATGCTGTTCGACCTGCGCATACTGGCATTGACGGCATTGCGGGTTCTTCGGTCCCGCGGCATCAGCGAACCGGGACAGGCTACCATGACGCCGTTTCGCGGCAGCAGCGATAAAGCCGCGAAATCGGATCTGGATCAGGATCGATAGGGAGGCAGCATTGAAGCAGGATTACGAAAACAAGGTAATGCAGCATTACACGAGGGTAGCGCAGGAGTCCGGATTATCCGCCAGCTGCACGATGGAGGATGAATACATCCGCGATGGCGAGACCCGCGCCATTCTCAGACTGATCGAACTGGCGGCGAAAGGCGTCGCCGGTTCCTTGCGGGTGCTCGATGTCGGTTGCGGCAACGGCTACACACTGCGGACCCTGGCGGAGCGCATCCGCGACGGCAGTCTGGCCGGATCGATCGAGTTGCTGGGCATCGAGAAGAATCCGGAGCTGAGACAGCTTGCGATCAGGATGAACGAGGCGTTTCCGGTGGCCATCGCGGAGGGCGATATTTTGAGGGCCGAAACCCTTGCGGTGAGTCGGGCCAGTGTTGATGTCTGCCTATCCCAGCGCGTCATCATCAACTTGATGGACCCGGCGGACCAGAAAACCGCACTGGCCAATCTGATGGCTCTTGTAAGACCGGGCGGCTATCTGCTGTTCATCGAATGCTTTCAAGATGGACTCGACAATCTCAATGCGGCGCGACGGGAATTCAATCTCGATCCAAACACTCCGGCCGCGCACAATCTTTATCTGACGCCTGAATTCTTCAGTATCGCCGGGCTCGATGAGGCGGCGCCGGCGCACTGGAACATTCCGGCTACGCTTTTTTCCACGCACTATTACGTGCAAAGGGTTCTGCAGAGCGCATTGCGAGGCAGCGTAATCGACCGAAACTCAAATTTCGTTCGCTTTTTCTCGGAGGCGTTGCCCGAGGCGATTGGCAATTATTCACCGATCCGCATCCATTGCTTTCGCAAGATTGCTGCATAACGGAACGGCGTGCCTGCGTGAGCACTTCAAATTATCAGCTGGCTCTAGAGGGAGGTGCTCCGGCGCGCAGCCGTCCATTTCCCCCTTGGCCGGTGTTCGACAGTGACGAAATCGATGCTGCCTCAAGCGTCCTTGCTTCCGGCAAGGTGAATTACTGGACCGGCGGCGAATGCCAGGCCTTCGAGCTGGACTTTGCCGCATTCAGCGAAACGCGCCACGCCATTTCGCTGGCCAACGGCACCCTGGCCCTGGAACTGGCCCTCTACGCGCTCGACATCGGGGCGGGCGACGAGGTGATCGTGCCGGCACGCACTTTCATCGCCTCAGCGAGCTGCGCGGTGGCGCGCGGCGCCGTGCCGGTGGTGGCCGACGTCGATCCGGACAGCCAGAACCTGACGGCGGACACGATCCGGGCCGTGCTCACGCCGCGCACCCGCGCGATCATCGCCGTGCATCTGGCAGGCTGGCCGTGCGACATGGATCCGATCACGCAGTTGGCGCGAGAGCGCGGCATCAGGGTCATCGAGGACTGCGCCCAGGCGCATGGCGCCACCTACAAGGGCAGGCCGGTAGGCAGTCTCGGCGATTGCGCCGCCTTTTCCTTCTGCCAGGACAAGATCATGACCACCGGCGGCGAGGGCGGCATGCTGGTGCTGAACGACACCTGCCTCTGGGAGACGGCCTGGGCCTACAAGGACCACGGCAAGAGCTTCGATGCCGTGTTCAATCGGGCGCATCCGCCGGGCTTCCGCTGGCTGCATGAATCCTTCGGCAGCAACTTCCGCATGACGGAGATGCAGGCGGCGATCGGCCGGCGCCAACTCGCCAAGCTGCCGCAATGGCTGGCGGCACGGCGGCGCAATGCGGCCGCGCTCGATGCGGGCCTTGCCGCAATTCCCGGCCTGCGCGTCGTGCGACCGCCGCGCGAGTTCGGCCACGCCTACTACAAATACTACGCTTTCACGGAACCCGGCCTCCTGGCGGCCGGCTGGGATGCAAC
Organism: Betaproteobacteria bacterium; assembly: GCA_016880375.1. Lineage (GTDB taxonomy): Bacteria > Pseudomonadota > Gammaproteobacteria > Burkholderiales > Rhodocyclaceae > Desulfobacillus. The sequence continues at coordinate 5,081 of JAEHDO010000168.1, forward strand.
GAGGATTATTGAGGCGATCAATGCGGAGGGCGTGCCCTGCTTCGCCGGGAGCTGCTCGGAAATCTATCGCGAGCGTGCCTTCGCCGAGCGCGGCTGGGGGCCGGCTCGGCGGCTACCCGTGGCGCAAAGGCTGGGGGAAACCAGCCTGATGTTCATGGTGCACCCGACGCTGGGCGAGACCGAGATGGTCGACACGGTTAGCGCCGTGCGCAAAGTGATGCAGGCGGCTGCCCGATGAGGCTGATGTTCCGCAATATCGCCATCGTCGCCCACGATCTGGCGGCGGCGGCACTGGCCTGGACGCTGGCCTACTGGCTGCGCTTCAATTTCGACATTCCCGACTTCTATTTTCTCGGCATGGTGCACAACCTGGCGTGGGTGGTGCCGCTGCATGCCGGGGTGTTCGTGGCGCTTGCCGTTCATCAAGGCATGTGGCGCTATGTCAGCGTCAAGGATCTGCAGCGCATTGTGCTGGCGGTGGCGCTGGCCGCCGCCCTGGTCGGTGCCGGCGTGTTCATGCTGCAGCTCGGCGACGTGCCGCGCTCTGTCCTGATCCTGCAGCCCCTGCTGCTTGTGATGGCGATGGGCGGCACACGCTTCGCCTACCGCGCCTGGCGCGAGCACCAGCTCTATGGGCGGATTCACCTGGAGGGGGAGCCGGTCCTCATCCTCGGCGCCGGAGACGCCGCCGTGATGCTGCTGCGCGAATTGAAACGCAGCGAGGAGTGGCGCGTCATCGGTCTGCTTGACGACGAGGCTGGGAAGCGCGGGCGCTCCATCGACGGCGTGCCGGTGCTGGGGGGCCTGGACGAGGTGGCGGCGCTGGCCGCTCGGCTGCAAGTCAATAACGCCATCATCGCCATGCCTTCGGCCGCCGCCAGCGTCCGCCGCCGCGTGACGGAAGCGGCGACGGCCGCGGGACTGATGGTACTGACGGTGCCGGCCATCGACGATCTGCTGTCCGGGCGTGTTTCCATTTCCCAGCTGCGCAAGGTCGAACTGGAGGACCTGCTCGGGCGCGAGGTGGTTTCGCTGGACAGCGAGGGGCTGCACCGGCTGCTCGGCGATCGGACCGTGCTGGTGACCGGCGCCGGCGGCTCGATCGGCTCGGAGCTGGCGCGCCAGATCGCGCGCTTCAGGCCGAAGCGGTTGGTGCTCTTCGAGCAGTCCGAGTTCGCCCTCTATCGCATCGAGGAGGAGTTCGCCTCGCGCCAGCCGGAAACGCCGGTCAACGGCCTGGCCGGAGACGTCAAGGATGCCGCGCGGGTGGAGGAAGTCTTTGCGAAATACCGGCCGGAGGTGGTGTTCCACGCCGCCGCCTACAAGCACGTGCCGCTGATGGAGAACGAGAACGCTTGGGAGGCGGTGCGCAACAACGTGCTCGGCACCCTGCGCGTGGCGGAGGCGGCCCAGCGCCACGGCACCATCGAATTCGTCTTCATCTCCACCGACAAGGCGGTTAACCCGACCAACGTCATGGGCGCCACCAAGCGCATCGCGGAAATGGTCTGCCAGGGGCTGCAGCGGCCGGGCGGCACGCGCTTCGTCATGGTGCGCTTCGGCAACGTGCTGGGCAGCAACGGCAGCGTGATCCCGAAGTTCCGCGAGCAGATCGCCCGCGGCGGGCCTGTGACGGTGACCCATCCCGACATCGTCCGCTACTTCATGTCGATTCCCGAGGCGGCACAGCTGGTGCTGCAGGCCGGCCTGATGGGGCAGGGCGGCGAGGTCTTTGTGCTGGACATGGGCGAGCCGGTGAAGATCGCCGATCTGGCCCGGGACATGATTCGGTTGTCCGGCTTCGCAGAGGAGGATATCAAGATCGTCTTCACCGGGTTGCGCCCGGGCGAGAAACTCTACGAGGAACTGCTGGCCGACGGCGAGCATACGCTGCCGACGCCGCACCCCAAGCTGCGCATCGCACGGGCGCAGGCCGCCCTGTCGCCGGACGAACTGGCAGAACTGCGGGGCTGGCTGGATGGCGCGCCGCAGGACGAACAGGCCGTCAAGCGGCGGCTGGCGCAGATCGTGACGGAATATCGCCCGCAGCAATCCCAATGAAACCCAGGAGCACATTGCTGGTAACGGGCGGCGCGGGCTACATCGGTTCCCACACCTGCGTCGAGTTGCTGCAGGCCGGCCATGATGTGGTGGTGGTGGACAATCTTTGCAACAGCAGCAGCGGGGTGATTGGACGGATCGGGCGGATTGCCGGCCGGGAGGTCGCCTTTCATGAATGCGACGTGCGCGATGCGGAAGCGCTGCGCGGGATATTCCGCGAGCACGCCATCGATGCGGTGCTGCACTTCGCCGGGCTGAAGGCGGTCGACGAGTCCGTTGCCCAGCCGCTGCGGTACTACGAGAACAACGTCGGCGGCACCCTGGCGCTATGCGAGGCGATGGCGGATGCGGGCGTCAGGCAACTGGTCTTCAGCTCGTCGGCCACGGTGTATGGCGATCCCGACGCGGTACCGGTGCGGGAGGATCATCCGTTGCGGCCGACGAACCCCTATGGCCGGAGCAAGGCCATGGTCGAGGCGATCCTGCATGATCTCTTTCGATCCGACCCTGCATGGAAAATCGCGCTGTTGCGCTACTTCAATCCCGTCGGCGCCCATGAAAGCGGGCTGATCGGCGAAGATCCGCACGGCGTGCCGAACAACCTCATGCCTTACATCGCCCAAGTGGCGGTGGGCCGGCGCGAGGCGCTGAATGTGCATGGTAACGACTACCCGACGCCGGATGGCACCGGGGTGCGCGACTACATTCATGTCGTCGATCTTGCCCTCGGCCACCTGGCGGCGCTGGAGAAACTGGCGACAACCGGCGAGTTTTTTACGGTGAATCTCGGAACGGGGCGCGGGTACAGCGTTCTGGAGATGGTCGAGGCGTTCCGCAAGGCTTCCGGCAGGGACATTCCATACCGGATTGCCTCGCGTCGTCCGGGCGATGTCGCCGCCTGCTATGCCGATCCCGCCC